>NZ_JBTSDU010000090.1:0-13391 GCF_054605595.1 Georgenia sp.
CCGGGCTGCGCGACGCGGTCGTCCTCGTCGAGGCCGGCGCGCGCGCGGCGATCTCGTTCATGAGGCCCGAGAGCGGCAAGAACGCCGTCGAGGACGCCGGCGGCCGGGCCATGGCCCGCTCCGCCATGGTGGTCCTGCACGAGGTCGCCGAGCGCCTCCTCGGCGACGGCGTCGCCCGGCGCGCGGACGTCCTGTGGTGCGAACGCCCCCGCGTCGGCAACGAGCAGCCGCGCCTGCGGCTGGCTCCGCTCGATGTCGCCGGGCCCGTTGCCGCCGGGCTGCTCGCCGGCCGCGCTGCCGTGCTGACCTCGGCCACGCTCACGCTCGGCGGCACGTTCGACTCGCTCGCCCGCGTCCTCGGCCTCACGCTCGACGCCGACCGCCCCTGGCGCGGGCTCGACGTCGGGTCCCCGTTCGACTATCCGAGGCAGGGCATCCTCTACGTCGGCGCCCATCTGCCCCCGCCGGGGCGGGAAGGACCCACCGAGGAGGTCCTGGCCGAGCTCGTCCGGCTGGTGCGGGCGGCCGGCGGGGCCACCCTCGGCCTGTTCTCCTCGCGCCGGGCGGCCGAGTCCGCCGCCGAGCGGTTGCGGGCGGAGGTGGACACCCCCGTGCTCTGCCAGGGTGAGGACCAGCTCCCCACGCTGGTGCGGCGCTTCGCGGCGGACGAGGCGACGTCGCTCATGGGCACCCTCTCGCTCTGGCAGGGCGTCGACGTGCCCGGGCCCACGTGCCGCCTGGTGGTCATCGACCGGATCCCGTTCCCGCGCCCGGACGACCCGGTGAAGTCCGCCCGCGCCGAGGTCGTCGCCGCAGCCGGCGGGAACGGGTTCATGTCCGTGTCGGCGACGCACGCCGCGCTGCTGCTCGCGCAGGGCGCCGGCCGGCTGGTGCGCACCACCACCGACCGCGGCGTGGTGGCCGTGCTCGACCCGCGCCTCGCGTCCGCGCGGTACGGGTCGTTCCTGCTGCGCTCCCTGCCGCCACTGTGGCGCACGAACGACCCGGCGGTCGCGGCCGCAGCGCTCGAACGCCTCGCCGCCGCGGCCCGGGTACCGGTCAGCCCGGCGCCGTAGCCCAGCGGTCCGGCACCGGCCGCGGCGTGGCTCAGAGGCTCCGCAGGACGGTCACCACCCGGCCGAGGACCTGGGCCTCGTCACCGGGGATGGGGGCGAACGCGGCGTTCTGCGGCATCAGCCACACGTGGCCGTCGCGACGCTGGAACGTCTTCACGGTCGCCTCGCCGTCGAGCATCGCGGCGACGATCTCGCCGTTCTCCGCGACGGGCTGGCGCCGGACGACGACCCAGTCGCCGTCACAGATCGCGGCCTCGATCATGGACTGGCCGACCACCTTGAGCAGGAACAGCTCGCCGTCGCCGACGAGCTGGCGCGGGAGCGGGAAGACGTCCTCGACGTGCTGCTCGGCCAGGATCGGGCCGCCCGCGGCGATGCGCCCCACGACGGGCACGTAGGTGGGCTCGCCCGACCGCAGGCCGTCCGCGTCGAACGCGTTCGGCGGCCCCGTCACGCCCACGCGCGGGTCGTCCCGCAGCTCGATGGCCCGGGGCCGGTTCGGGTCGCGGCGCACGTAGCCCTTGCGCTCGAGCACACCGAGCTGGTGCTTGACCGAGGACGGGCTCGTCAGGCCCACGGCCTGCCCGATCTCGCGCATGCTCGGTGGGTAGCCGTGGGCGAGCACGGCCGCCTGGATCGTGCCCAGGATCTTGCGCTGGCGCTCGGTCAGGTCGTTTCCGTCTCCGTCGGGCAGCGTGTCCGGGGCGATCGGCTCTTCGAGGGTGCTCACGGCGGTGGTCCTTCCTCGCGCCCGGCGGGACGGCCGGTGCTCCGGTGACGGCGGATCGTCGGGATCACGCCGATGTCAGTGGGCGGTGGTGTGCTTCGTGACACCAGCCTAGGAGGCAACGGCCGTGATCTCAAACATCTGTTCGACGGTGTGTCGACATCCGAGGCCCGAACCCCTACGCTGTCGTACAGTTGTTCTACGAACACAGGTTCGAGGAGAGATCATGAGTGCACTCGTCGCCCACCCCGCCTGGGAGCCCGCCCGCCCGGTCCGGCTGCCCACCCGCCCACACCGGCGCGCGGGCCTGGAGCTCGTGGGGCCGGGCTTCGTGCCGCGCCGGCCGGTGGCCGTCGAGGCGCCGGCTGCGGTGTCCCACGAGGCTGCGGGCGTCGTCGTTGTGCCGGGGGAGCGGAGCACGGCGACGCCGCTGCGGCTGACGCGCCGCGGCCGGGCGGTGCGCACCGCCGTGGTGCTCGTGGTGGCGACCGCGCTGTCGGTCGGCCTGGGGGTGGCCGCCGGTCTGCGGGTCCCCGCGGGCGTGGCACCCGGGACCGCTGCGGTCACGGTCGAGGCCGGGGACACGCTGTGGGTCCTCGCGGCGGGCGCCGCCGGTGTCGGCGAGGACGTGCGGGACGTCGTCGCCGAGATCGCGGAGCTGAACGCGTTGTCCTCCCACGAGCTCCGCGCGGGCCAGCAGTTGCTGGTGCCGGTGCACTGACCCGGCATGGCGGCGGCAGGTGCGAGAATGTTGACGGCGTGTCCCGGATCCACCGGGCCCGTCGGTGCAGTGAGGAGCCCCGGTTTGTACTGTCCGTTTTGCCGTCACGCGGACTCGCGCGTGATCGACTCCCGTACCGCTGAGGACGGCTCCGCCATCCGACGCCGGCGCCAGTGTCCCGCCTGCGGGCGCCGATTCAGCACGCTGGAGACGGCCAGCCTCACCGTCGTGAAGCGGTCGGGGGCGATCGAGCCCTTCAGTCGGGACAAGGTCGTCGCCGGCGTGCGCAAGGCGTGCCAGGGCAGGCCGGTCTCCGACGACGATCTCGCGCTCCTCGCGCAGCAGGTCGAGGAGACCCTGCGTTCCAGCGGTGCCGCCCAGATCGAGGCGCACGACATCGGCCTGGCGATCCTCGGCCCGCTGCGCGCGCTCGACGAGATCGCCTACCTGCGCTTCGCGAGCGTGTACTCCTCGTTCGGCAGCCTGGAGGACTTCGAGTCCGCCATCGCCGACCTGCGCGCCGGGCGGGCCGGCGAGCTCGTGGGGCCCCAGGGCGACGAGACGGACCGGGACGTCGACCCCGTCCGGACGCCCGACCGCTCGGCTACGCTGGGCACCGTCGAGGCCGACGAGGCCACGACCCGCTGAACGGCCGGTGGTGGCGACGGAGGGGAAGCCGTCGCCGCCACCGGCATCCCGGCTCCGCGCACGTCCCGCGTTCGGCCGGGCCTCCCGCGCGCCGTGGGTGCACCTTCGGGGTCGCCCTCAGGCTCGGTCGTCGTGGTCCTGATGGCCCTTGAGGGGGCTGCGACCCTTCGGCCGGGCCGCCGCGTCACCGATCGCGGACACCGCGGACTGCACGTGCTCCCCGACCTCGAGGAGCTGCTCGCGCACCTTCCGGCGGAGCACCTTGCCCAGCTGGGAGCGGGGCAGCTCCTCCAGCACCGCGATGCGGCGCGGCATGGCGTAGTGCGAGAGCCGTTCCTGCGTCCACCGACGTACCGCCTCCAGGTCCACCTGGGCGCCGGGCTCGAGGATCAGGGCCGCCACGACCGACTCGCCCCGCGAGCCGTCCGGCACGCCGACCACCGCCACGTCGCTCACGCCCGGCATGGACCGGACCGCGTCCTCGACCTGGGAGGGGTAGACGTTGAAGCCGCCCGTGATGATGAGCTCCTTGATGCGGTCCGCGAGCACGACGAAACCGTCCTCGACGCGGCGCACGATGTCGCCCGAGCGCAGCCAGCCGCCGTCGAGCAGCACCTTGGCGGTCTCCTCGGGGCGGCCGTAGTAGCCGGCGAAGACCTGCGGTCCCCGGATCAGCAGCTCACCGGTCTCGCCCGGCGACACCTCGACGGCCGGGTTCTCCGGATCCACCACGCGGATCTCGGTCGAGGGGAACGGCAGGCCGAGCGTGCCGGGCCGGCGGTGCTCGTTGAAGGGGTTCCCCAGCACGACCGGGGAGGCCTCGCTCATCCCGTAGCCCTCGATGATCAGGCCGCCGGTGACCGCCTCCCACCGTGCCGCCACCGCCGGGTCCAGCGCCATGGCACCGGAGATCGCATAGCGCACCGAGGTCAGGTCCGTCCCCCGCTCCTGGGCAGCGCGCGCGAGCCGGTCGAACATCGGTGGGACGCCGGGGAAGAACGTCCCCGGCATGCGGCGCATGGCCGCCAGCACCATGTCCACGTCGAACTTCGGCAGCACCACCTGCGTGGCACCCATCCGCACGGCGATCGTCAGCGACAGGGTCAGGCCGAAGGCGTGGAAGAACGGCAGGACCGCGTAGAACGTCTCGGCGCCGTGGCGCAGCCCCCCCACCCACGCCTCGCCCTGGGCGGCGTTGGCCATGAGGTTCAGGTGGGTCAGCGCCACCGCCTTGGGCACCCCGGTCGTGCCGCCGGTGTGGATGAGCACCGCGAGGTCGGTGACGTCGGGGTACGGGAACGTGGCGGGCAGCGCGGGAGCGGCGGCCAGCTCCTTGTCCCAGCTCCGGACCCCCGGCGGCACCGGTCCGCGCAGCGCGGCCCGCTGCCGGCGCGCGGCGGGCAGCGGCACCGAGAGGAGGACCCGCGAGCGTCGCGGCAGCGCGGCGGTCAGGTCGACGGCGAAGACCGTGCGGCCGCCCAGGTCCCCGCCGGGGACGACGCGGTCGAGGGCGTTCTCCCACGCGAGGACCACCAGGGCACCGTGCGCGGCGAGCTGGTGCTGGATCTCCGCCGGCGGCGCGAGCGGGTTGTGCTCCGCCACCACCGCGCCGAGCCGGAGGACGGCGTAGAACGCCACGACGTGCTGGGGGCAGTTCGGCAGCACGAGTGCGACCCGGTCACCCGGGCGGACGCCGGCCGCGGCCAGCAGCGCGGCCGCTCGCCCCCCGGCCGCGCCGAGCTCACGGTAGGTGGTTCTCGCGCCGAGGAACTCCAGCGCGACCCGGTCGCCGTAACGCCCGACGGCCGCGTCGAGCAGCGTCGGGATGGGCTCCGTGGGCAGGTCGACCTCCCGGACGACGCCGGTGAGCGGGTCGACGTCGTCCGGTGCCTCACCGCGGTCACCGGGCGGGTCGGTGGGCGTGGGTGCGGTCATGTCGCCGCCTTCCTGCGTCATGGGCGCGTCAGCGGGCCGAGGAGCGTGAGGCCCAGATGTTGATGCCGGCGTCGACCGCGTGCTGGTCGATGGCGGCCAGCTCGGCGTCGCTGAACGCGAGGTCGTCCAGGGCCGCCACCGAGCTCTCCAGCTGCGCCACGCTGGACGCCCCGACCAGGGCCGTCGTCACGCGGGGGTCACGCAGCACCCACGCGATGGCCATCTGGGCCAGGGTCTGGCCCCGCGCCGCGGCGAGGTCGTCGAGGGCGCGCACGTGGGCCAGCGTGGTGTCGTTGAGGAACTCCTGGCGCAGCGAGCCGCCGCGGGCCGCGCGGGAGTCAGCGGGGATACCGTCCAGGTACTTGTCGGTGAGCATGCCCTGCGCCAGCGGGGAGAACACGACCGTGCCCAGACCGGTCTCGCCGATGACGTCGAGCAGGCTGGGGTCCCCCTCCTCGATCCAGCGGTTCAGCAGCGAGTAGGACGGCTGGTGCACGAGGATGTCCAGCCCGATCTCCTGGGCGACCGCCAGGGCCTCCCGGGTGCGCTCGGCGGAGTAGGAGGAGATGCCCGCGTACAGCGCCCGGCCGGAGTCCACCGCCGTCTTGAGCGCGCCCATGGTCTCGCGCACCGGCGTCGTGGTGTCCACGCGGTGGGAGTAGAAGATATCCACGTAGTCCAGGCCCATCCGCTCCAGGGACTGGTCCAGCGAGGCCAGCAGGTACTTCCGGGAGCCGCCGTCCCCGTACGGACCGGGCCACATCTCGTACCCGGCCTTCGTGGAGATGACCAGCTCGTCGCGCAGGCCCGCGAGGTCCTCGACGAGCAGCCGGCCGAACGACTTCTCGGCGGACCCGGGCGGCGGGCCGTAGTTGTTCGCCAGGTCGATGTGCGTGATCCCGAGGTCGACGGCGCGCAGCACGATGTCGCGCTGGGTGGCGTATGGGGTCGGCTCGCCGAAGTTCTGCCAGAGCCCCAGGGCGATGGCGGGAAGGTCGAGGCCGCTGCGTCCGCAGCGGCGGTAGGTCATGGACGAGTAGCGTTCGGGGCGGGGAGCATACATACCCCGACCGTACTGCTCCGTCGGCTCAGTCCTCGACCTCGGGCCGCCGCATGACGCGCAGGCGCACCGTGTCCTCCATCTGGCGCACGGCCTCCACGGCCTCGACCGGCAGCTCGGAGCTGATGTCGGTCACCACGTAGCCGATCTCGCCATGCGTGCCGAGGATCTGGCCCTCGATGTTCGCGCCGTGCTCGGCGAACGTCTGGTTGACCAGCGCCAGCACCCCGGGGGTGTTGCGGTGCACGAACGCGATCCGGTAGCGGGCGGCGTCGGACGCCGCGAGCGTCAGCCGCGGCAGATTCACGGAGAGATCGGTGGAGCCGCTGCGGATGTACCGGCCCAGCTTGCCGGAGACGAACAGGCCGATGTTCTCCTGCGCCTCCTGCGTGGAACCGCCCACGTGCGGGGTGAGGATGACGTTGGGCAGGCCACGCAGCGCCGAGTCGAACGGGTCGCCGCTCTTCCGGGGCTCCTCGGGGAAGACGTCCACGGCCGCCCCGGAGATCGAGCCGTCCAGGATGCGGGTGCGCAGCGTGGCGTAGTCGACCAGGAAACCGCGCGAGAGGTTCAGGAACGCCGCACCGTGCTTCATCTGGGCGAACTGCTCGGGGCCGAACATGCCCGCGTTGCCCTCGCGCCCGTCCACGTGGAGGGTGACGACGTCCGCGGCGGCGAGGAGCTCGGGCAGGGAGGTCATGCGGTGGGCGTTGCCCAGCGCGAGCTTCTCGGCCGTGTCGTAGAAGATCACGCGCATGCCCAGGGCCTCGGCGACGACGGAGAGCTGGGTCCCGATGTTGCCGTAGCCGACGATGCCGAGCGTGCGGCCGCGGACCTCGTGCGAGCCGGCCGCGGTCTTGTCCCACACCCCCTCGTGCAGCGACTTGTCGCGCACGGTGAGCCGCCTGGTGAGGGCGATGATCTCGGCGACGGCGAGCTCGACCACGGACCGGGTGTTGGAGAACGGCGCGTTGAAGACGGCGACGCCGCGCCGGGCGGCGGCGCGCAGGTCGATCTGGTTCGTCCCGATGCAGAAGGCGCCGATCGCGAGGAGCTGCGGATGCGCGGCGAGGACGCGCTCGGTGATGTGCGTCGTCGACCGGATGCCGACGAGCTCGATGCCGTCGAGCGCCGCGATCAGCTCTCCCTCGTCCAGGGCGCGCGGCGTCCGGACGATCTCGTAGCCGGCCGCGGTCAACGCCGCGTCGGCATTCGGGTGGGGGTTCTCCAGGAGCAGTGCGCGGGCCACCTGCCCATCGTCCGCCCGTCTCGTCATGCGGAGCAAATCTGTCCAGGGTGTGGATCGGTCACGGGAAGCCGACCGGGAGCGGTCTCGCGTGCACCACGTGCAGGCGGCGGGTGGGTCGCGTCATCGCCACGTACAGGTCGCCGGGGCCGGCCTCGAGCACCGCCGCCGGTTCGAGGAGGACGACGACGTCGAACTCGAGGCCCTTCGCCGCGAACGGATCGAGCACGGCGACGCGGGCGCCGAGCGGGTCGGACTCGCCCGAGGTCAGGGCGCCCGCCAGGTCCGCCGCCGCGGCGAGCGCACCGAGCATCTCGAGGTCCCGCCCGGTGGGCACCAGGACCCCGACGCGGCCGGCGCCGGGACCGTCGGAGAGGTCCAGCGCGGCGAGCTCGTCGCGGACCACCCGGACGGTCGCGTCGACGAGCCCCGCCGCGTCGGCGGCGGTGGTCAGGAGCGCGCCCGGCAGGTCCCGCGCGGACCGCACCGGGTAGGAGGGTGCCGCGTCCAGCGCCGCCATGACGGCGGTGGCGGTGTCCATCACCGTGGCCGGCGTGCGGTAGGAGATCGTCAGCACCGTCTCGCGGACGTGCCGGCCGGTGCCACGGCCCAGGAGCTGCTCCCACGACCTGGCCGGCCGGTGCCCGCTGCGCTGGGCCAGATCGCCCACGACGGTCATCGATCGGCTCGGGTTGCGGCGCTGCAAGGCCCGCCAAGCCATCGGGCTGAGCTCCTGCGCCTCGTCGACGACGACGTGGCCGTACGTCCACGTGCGGTCCGCCACGGCCCGTTCCGACGTCGTCAGGCGCGGCCCGCTCGCCTGGAACCGGGCCGCCAGCATCTCGGCGGTGACCATTCCCATCCCGAGGTCCTGCGAGGCGATCGCGTCGCGGGCGTAGCGCAGCTCCGCGGCGGACTGGATCTCGGCCTCGGCGCGGGTACGGGCCCCCTCGGCCTGCTCGTGCGGGCCGAGCAGCTCGGCGAGCTCGTCGAGCAGCGGCACGTCGGCCACCGTCCACGATGCGCCCGGTGCGCGCCGCAGGAGCGCCCGGTCGGCCGGTGACATGCCGCCGGCGTACCGGACGAGCAGCTCGGGCCGGGCGTAGAGCTTCTCGAGGAGGCCGTGCGGCGTCGTCGGCATCCAGCACAGGTTCACCGCCACCCGGACGTCGCGCGCGCCGCGCACGTCCTGGAGGAGGTAGGCCCGCTCCTCGGGGTCATCCATGCCTCGGGTGCCCGCGTACTCGCGGACCAGATGGTCGAGCACCGTGAGTGCGAAGGTCTCGCGGGCCTGGTTGTGCGGCAGCCCGGTCCGCCGGGCACGCGCCATGGCGGAGCGGACATGATCGGGCCGCAGGTGCACCGTCGTACCCTCCACCTGGAGCTCCTGGACCTGGTCGGGGACCCGCTGGAGCCCCTTGACGGCCCGGGCGAGCACCTGCACCATCGAGCTGCGGCCCTTCACGGTGGCCACCGCGGGGGGCTCCTCCGCCGTCGCGCTGGTGCCCGGCAGCAGGTCCGCCATCGTCGTCGCCACCACGTCGGACTCGCCGAGCGAGGGCAGCACCTGCTCGATGTAGCGCAGGAAGACGCGGGAGGGCCCCACCAGCAGCACGCCCGAGCGCTGCAGGCGGTCGCGGTGCGCGTAGAGCAGATAGGCGGCACGGTGCAGCGCGACGGCCGTCTTGCCCGTCCCGGGACCGCCCTGGACCACCAGCACGCCGTCGAGCGGGGAACGGATCACCGCGTCCTGCTCGCCCTGGATGGTGGCGACGATGTCGCTCATCCGACCGTCGCGGGCGGCGGACATCGCCGCGAACAACGCGCCCTCGCCGGTGAGCCCCGCCGCGACCGACTCCTCGATGTGCTCGCCGTCGAGCAGCTCGTCCTCCACGCCCACCACGGCGCGGCTCCGAGTCATGAGGTGGCGCCGGCGCACCACGTGCCCGGGGTGGGCGGCGGTCGCCTGGTAGAACGGACGGGCGCTCGGCGCCCGCCAGTCCACGAGCAGCTGGTCGTGCGCCGCGTCGGACAGGCCGATGCGGCCCACGTACAGCGGCTCCCTGCCGCCGCGCAGGTCGAGGCGGCCGAAGACCAGCCGGTTCTCCACGTGGTCGAGGCGCGCGACGGCGTCGGTGTAGTGGGCGGCGAAGGCATCACGCTCCGAGCGGTTCTGCGGGGAACCGGACGGGCCCTCCCGGCGCACGGAGGCGAGTTGGTCGGCGTAGGACGTGCGCAGCTCGTCGAGCCGCGCGTACACCGTGTCGACGTAGTCCTGCTCGTCCGAGACGGCGGACCGGACGGCGGGTGGCGCCGCCGTGGCTGTCCTTGGGGGGGGCGTGGCCGGACCTGGCACTCGTGCTCCTGCTCTCGGGGACTGCTGCTCGCGCTCTGGGGGCTTGCTGCCGGCACGTTCGCGGACTGGTGCTCGCGGCGTCGCCGGACGGCGCGAGCATCTATTATCCGTCAATCGGCGCTTTGATGCAGGCCCCTTCGACGAGGCGTCTCGACGGGCGGCCTCCGTGGCGTGCGTCACGGATGCCGTGGAATGCCCGGGCCGCCCCCGCGGTTGATGCCAGTAGAAGTGGTGGGACCACCACCGGTGGTCGATGAGAGAGGAGCGCCGGACATGCGCGATCCAAGGGATCTGTACTCCGTGAACCGGGAGGCGCTCGCCGCCGTCCCGGCGCCCGTTCCCGTCATGATCCACGCCCTGCGGGGAGCCATGGACGCCGGCCACGCGGGCATGCTCGTCGCCCAGCACCTGCTCGACTCGCTGCCCGCGCAGCGCATCGCCACCTTCGACCCCGACGAGCTGATCGACTACCGGGCCCGCCGCCCTCCGATGGAGTTCGAGGACTGGCGATTCACCGACTACGAGGAGCCCGTGGTCGCGCTCGACCTCCTGCGCGACGACGAGGGCACGCCGCTGCTGCTCCTGCACGGCCCGGAGCCGGACCTGCGGTGGGAGGCCTTCACCCAGGCCGTCGTCGACCTCGTCGAGGATCTGGGCGTCCAGCGCACGATCGGGGTCCAGGGCATCCCGATGGCGGTGCCGCACACTCGACCGGTGACGATCACCTCGCACGCCACGCGTGACGGCCTGGTCGACCCCCGGCGACACATGATGGGGACCGTCCAGATCCCGGGCAGCGTCACCGGTCTGATCGAGCTGCGGCTCGGCCGGGCAGGGCACGACGCCCTCGGCTTCGCCGCGAACGTCCCGCACTACCTCGCCCAGTCCGAGTACCCCCAGGCCGCCGCCGAGCTGGTCCGCCAGCTCTCCGGCAACACCGGCCTCGCGCTGCCGGTGGGCGAGCTCGAGGCGGCCGCGGCGTCGACGGCGCTCCAGATCGAGGCGCAGGTCTCGGCGTTGAGCGAGGTCGGGGCCGTCGTGCACGCCCTCGAGCAGCAGTACGACGCCTTCATGGCGGCTCGCGCCATGCCCGGGCAGACCACCCTGACGAGCGAGCCCGACCAGCTGCCGACCGCCGAGGAGATCGGCGCCGAGCTCGAGGCCTTCCTCGCCGAGCAGGAGGGCGGGGCCGGCACGCCGCAGCTCTGACCCGGCCGACCTCAGCACCAGCCCGGCCCTGGCGCGGATGACACCGACCACGCCGGCGTCGGCTCGTTCGACTGTGTCGTCGAGGACCTGAACCGACCCCCACCGGGTCCTCACGGCCGCATTCGAGCCCCCAGCGTGCGCCGGCCGGAGCACTGCCACAATGGCCGGCGTGTCCCCGTTCAACGAGCCGGCCCCGCCGCGCACCGCGTTCCTGGTCTGGGGTGCGGCGCTCGCGGCCTACGTCGTCGCGGTCACGGGCCGGACGTCGCTCGGGGTCGCCGGACTGCAGGCCGTGGCGCAGTTCGAGATCAGCGCCGCGACGCTGTCGCTCTTCTCCGTGGTCCAGCTCGCCGTCTACGCCGCAGCGCAGATCCCGGTGGGACTGCTGCTCGACAGGTACGGGTCCCGCACGATCATCGCCGTCGGTGCGGTGATCCTCGCCGCCGGTCAGCTCACCCTCGCCCTTGTGGACACGCTGCCGATGGCGCTCGTGGCCCGGGTCCTGGTCGGCATGGGGGACGCCACCGCGTTCGTCTCGGTGATCCGGCTCGTCCCGGCCTGGTTCCCGTCGCGCCGGGTCCCGCTCCTCACCCAGCTGACCGGCATCATCGGGTCCGCCGGCCAGATCGTCTCCGCCGTCCCGTTCCTGGCCCTGCTCGTCGGCTCCGGCTGGACCGTCGCGTTCGCCTCCCTCGCCGGCGTCGGCATGCTCATGGCCGCGCTCGTCGCGATCGTCGTCCGGGACCGGCCGGCGGGCCGGGAGCCGACGGGGGCCCCCGGTACGCCGCGCCCCACCGGCACCGGCGCGGTCCCTGACCCCGCGGGCGCCCGGGACGCCGAGCACCCGGTCGGCACCCGGGACGCCGCGGTCCAGCCGGTGGGCACCGGGGCCGAGATCCCGCACGCGCCGGTGCCCACGCCGCGGGCGAAGAAGTCCACCCTGCGAGAGGTCGCCGGCGAGCCCGGCACCTGGCTGGGCTTCTTCACCCACTTCGTCTGCCTCTTCCCGACCAACACCTTCACCCTCCTGTGGGGCGTGCCGTTCCTCACCGCCGGGCAGGGCGCGAGCCCACGGACCGTCAGCGCGCTGCTCACTCTCAGCGCCCTCGTGGGCATCGTCACCGGGCCGGTGGCCGGCGAGCTGCAGGCCCGCCACCCCCTGCGCCGGTCCTGGCTCGTGGTCGGCGCCGTCGTCTTCGCCGTCGCCGCCTGGACGGCCGTCCTGATCCCCGACACCCCACGGCCGACGTGGCAGCTCGTGGTGCTGATCGTCGCGCTCACCACCTCTGCCACGGCGTCGAACGTGGGGTTCGACTTCGCGCGCACCTCCGTGCCACCCGCGCGGCTCGGCACCGCCACCGGAATGGTCAACGTCGGGGGCTTCGTCGCATCGCTCGTAGCGATCTTCCTCGTCGGGCTGGTCCTCGACATCGTCCGGCCGAGCGGTGCGTACGTGCTCGACGACTTCCGGGCGGCCTTCGCCACGCAGGGGGTCGTGTGGCTCGTCGGGATCGTCGGGTTCTTCCTGGCCCGCCGCGCCACCCGGCGGCGCATGGCCGAGCACGGCGTGTTCGTGCCGTCGGTACGCAAGATCGTCGCCCAGATGCGGGCCCGGCGCCGGGACATCGACTGACGCCGCGCAGCGCCGCGTGCCACCAGCGACGGCTACCGCTCGCTCGAGGGGACGCAGCGGCTCGAGTTCGAGGTCACCCACGGCGCCGAGGGCCCCGCGGGCGGTGAACGTCCGGGCGCTCCGCGCGCTGCCGACCGACTCCGTTCCGCCGACCGACTCCGTTCCGCCGAGCGTGCCCGCGCCCGGGCCGGCGGGCCCGCATGCCCCGATGGCCGGCTTCAGCCCTCGCCGGCCGCCCGTTCGTCGGGCGGCGCCGCCGGGTCGTGCTCGGCAGGGACGCCGCCGCGGAAGTTCGCCACCTCGACGCCGTGCAGGGCACGCACCGGCAGGGGGAGCCGGAGCAGGGCCCGGGCGACCTCCGCGGCGGGCATCGGCTCGGCCGAGGCCGCGAGCACCAGGTTGCCGTAACGGCGCCCTCGCAGGATCGCGGGATCGACGATGACGAGGACGTGCTCGAACACCTCGCTCAGCGTGGCGACCTCCGCGCGTGCCTCTCGCAGCGGCGGGTGGTCGGCGAGGTTGACGAGGTAGAGCCCGCCCGGGGCGAGCGTGCGGTGCACGTCCCGGGCGGCCTCGACCGTACGCACGTGCGCGGGCACCCGGCCGGCCGAGAAGACGTCCCGCACCACGACCTCCCACGCACCGGGCGCCGCGGCCGCCACGACGGCCCGAGCGTCCCCGGTGCGGATCCGCAGGCGGGGCGCCCGCGGGAGGTCGAACCACTCGCGGACCAGCCGCGTCAGCTCGGCGTCGAGCGCGGCACGGAGCGGGGGGGTGCCG
>NZ_JBTSDU010000091.1:0-13169 GCF_054605595.1 Georgenia sp.
ATCGCCGACCACACCCCCCACCGCATCATGCGGGAGGTCCCCGAGTCCGACCCGTGGCTCAAGACGGCGGAGATCCTCGTCATCCACCTCTCCCAGCGGCCACGGCGCCGCGCCGTCGTGGTCGCGCTGGAGAAGCACCGCGCTCCCGCCTGACCATCCCGCAGCCGCCCGTCCCGGTCACCGTTGCGCAACCGTGACGCACGCGACCCGTGGAGTTCATGAGCCGTTCACCGACCGCCCGCCGGCCGGACACCCACGGTGCCTAACGTCGCTTCCTGGTCGGCCGTCCACCGCCGGCCCCACCGACACAGAGGGATGGAATTGACCGTGAAGCTTGCAGGTACTCGCCGCGTGGCGGGAATTGCCGCCGTCAGCACCCTGGCGATCGCCCTGGCCGCGTGCGGCTCGGACACGCCCGATGCCGCGACCACCACCGACGGCACCGCCGCTGCCGGGCGCACCGGTACCCTGGCCGGCGCCGGCGCCTCCTCGCAGGAGAAGGCCATGAACGGCTGGCTCGCCGGTTTCACGGAGGCGAACCCCGACGTCCAGGTCTCCTACGACCCGACCGGCTCCGGCACGGGCCGCGAGATGTTCCTCAACGCCGCCACCACGTTCGGTGGCTCGGACTCCAAGTTCAAGGAGGAGGAGCTGGCCGCCGGCGCCGAGCGCTGCTTCGGGGGCGAGGTCCTCGAGCTGCCGCTGTACATCTCCCCGATCGCCGTCGCGTTCAAGATCCCCGGCCTCGAGGGCCAGCACATCGACCTCGAGGCCGCGACCCTCGCCGGCATCTTCGCCGGCACGGTCACCGCATGGAACGACCCCGCCATCCTCGAGGCCAACCCGGACATCGCCGACGCGCTCGACGCGGCCGGCGCCGTCGTGCCCGTCAACCGTTCGGACGACTCCGGCACCACGGAGAACTTCACCGAGTACCTCGATGCCGTGGCGGCCGACGTGTGGACCTACGGTCCGCTCGAGACCTGGCCGATCGAGGGCACCCAGTCCGGCAACGGCACCTCCGGCGTCGTCCAGACCGTCCTCAGTGGCACCGGCACCGTCGGATACATGGACGCCTCCCAGGTGAGCGACGAGATGGGCACCGTCGCCGTGAAGGTCGGCGAGGAGTTCGTGCCGTTCTCCCCCGAGGCCGCCGCGGCCATCGTGGACGCCTCCCCGGCCGCCGAGGACGCCACCGACCTGCGACTGACGATCGACCTGGCGCGCGACACCACCGAGTCGGGCACCTACCCGATCGTCCTCGTGTCCTACTCCTTCGCCTGCTCCGTCTACGACAACGAGCAGGACGCCGAGAACGTCAAGGCCCTGCTCAGCTACATCGCCGGTGCCGAGGGCCAGGACCGCGCCGCGGACCCGACCGTCGCCGGCTCCGCCCCGATCTCCGACGACCTGCGTGCGCGGGCACTCGCCGCGATCGACCAGATCTCGGTGGCCTGACCACACTGATCGTCACCGCCACGGGCGGGGTCGCGTCTGCTGCAGCGGCGCGCGACCCCGCCCGTGGTCGTTCCTGAAGGTGTGGTCGTTCCTGAAGGTGACGGCGCACGACGGCGGGTGCACCGCCCCTCGCCGGCGTGTGCCGCGTGCTCGGGTCACGCGTCACCGCGGGGGTGCGGTGGAACCGCCTCCGACGTCCCATAGAGTAATGCGCGGCCGATTTCGCGCAGAGGTAGGGGACACGGTGCAGACAGGATTCCGTCGGACGTCCGGGGTGGCGGTGCTCGGCTTCGTGACCCTGGCCCTCGCCGCCTGCGGGGGCGGGGGTGACGACTCCGGCCTGTCCGGCGCGCTGCCCGGCGCCGGTGCCTCCTCGCAGGAGATCGCCATGACCGGCTGGCTGGCCGGGATGAACGAACGCCACCCGCGGGTGCTCGTCTCGTACGACCCGGTCGGCTCCGGCACCGGGCGGGAGATGTTCCTCAACGCCGCGACGCTCTTCGCTGGATCGGACGCCGCCATGAGCCCCGAGGAGCTCGCGGCCGGAACCGAGCGCTGCTTCGGCGGCGAGGTGGTCGAGCTGCCGCTGTACATCTCCCCGATCGCCGTGGCCTACAACCTCCCGGGGCTGGCGACGAACCACCTCAACCTCACCCCGGAGACCCTCGCCCGGATCTTCAACGGCGACATCACCGCCTGGGACGATCCGGCCATCGCGCAGACCAACCCCGACATCGAGCTGCCCGCGGCGGCCATCGTGCCGGTCAACCGGTCCGACGACTCGGGCACCACGGAGAACTTCACCGACTACCTCGCCGAGGCGGCCGGGCCGGCCTGGCCCCACGAGCCGAGCGAGACGTGGCCCAACTCCGGCACCCAGTCCGGGGCCCAGACCTCCGGGGTCATCACCACCATGCAGGCCGCCGAGGGCACCATCGGCTACGCCGACGCCGCCCAGGTCCCCGACGAGTTCGGCACCGTGGCCGTCGGGGTGGGCGGCGAGTTCGTGCCGTTCTCGCCCGAGGCCGCCGCCGCCGTCGTCGACGTGTCCCCACCGGGCGAGGGGGCGACCGACCTGCGGTTGACGATCGACCTGGCCCGCGACACCTCGACGTCGGGGACCTACCCGATCGTGCTCATCTCCTACGAGATCGCCTGCTCCACCTACGACAACCAGCGGGACGCTCAGAACGTGCAGGCCCTGCTGGAGTACATCGCCTCGGAGGAAGGGCAGGCCAGGGCGGCCGACCCGGCCGTCGCCGGCGCCGCCCCCATCTCCGACGCGCTGCGCGAACGGGTGAACGCCGCGATCGCGCGGATCTCGGTCGGCGCGGTGTGAGCGGCGTCCGACGGGCCTGTGAGCGATCCGACAAAGCTCGTTCACCTCGTGTTCACCTCATGCCCGCCTGCTGGACACCAGCGCTGCCTACAGTTCAGGCGGCCGACCGAGCCTGGGGTCGTTCCTGCCGGGACCGGATCCCGTAGGTGCCCGATCGACGGCGGCATCCACCCGCGGGCGGGCCGGCACGAGCCACCTCCCGATCACACCGTTTCCGCCGCGCCAGTACCAACCCACCCGATGACCGACATCCGGAGGACTTGTGGCATCCGCCAGCACCCCTGAGGCGCCACCCGGCAGCAGAGCTCGCGCCGTCCGGGTGAGCGACGCACCGGGCCGCGTCGGGAACAAGGTCTTCGCCGGTGTCTCCACCGGTGCCGGCCTGGCCATCCTCCTCATCCTCGCCGCCGTCGCCGGCTTCCTGATCCTGCGCTCGTGGCCGGCGATCACCGCCTCGCAGGCCGACTACGACGCGATCGGCTTCATGCGGGGGAAGAACCTCGCCGGCTACATCGCACCGTTGATCTTCGGCACGCTGCTCTCCTCGGTCCTCGCGCTGCTGATGGCGGTGCCGATGAGCGTCGCGATCGCCCTGTTCATCTCCCACTACGCCCCGCGGCGGGCCGCACAGGGCCTCGGCTACCTGGTCGACCTGCTGGCCGCGATCCCGTCGGTGGTCTACGGCATGTGGGGCATGGCCTGGCTGGTGCCGGTGCTCGAGCCCCTTTTCACCTGGTTCTCCGACTCGCTGGGCTTCATCCCGGTCTTCGCCGGGTTCCAGGCCCCGGCCAAGAACCTCCTGGCGGCCTCGATCGTGCTGGCGGTGATGATCCTGCCGATCATCACCGCCACCATCCGGGAGGTGTTCCTCCAGACACCGCGGCTGCACGAGGAAGCCTCCCTGGCGCTGGGCGCCACGCGGTGGGAGATGATCCGGATGGCCGTCCTCCCGTTCGGACGGTCCGGGATCATCAGCGCCTCCATGCTCGGCCTCGGTCGGGCCCTCGGTGAGACGATGGCTGTGTTGATGATCCTGTCCCCGGGCTTCCTCATCAACCTGTTCATCCTCA
This sequence comes from Georgenia sp., assembly GCF_054605595.1. NCBI lineage: Bacteria > Bacillati > Actinomycetota > Actinomycetes > Allobogoriellales > Allobogoriellaceae > Georgenia > Georgenia sp. The sequence continues at coordinate 3,868 of NZ_JBTSDU010000091.1, forward strand.
AGCCCGGCCAGCACCAGTCGATCGCGGCGAACATCGCGAACCAGTTCCCCGAGGCCTCCGGTCTGGGTTCGGACGTCCTCATCGCGACCGGGCTCGCCCTGTTCGTCATCACCTTCGGGGTGAACCTGGTGGCCCGCTGGATCATCGCCCGCCGCGCCGAGTTCTCAGGAGCGAACTGATGCCCGCGACCGGCGCCCCGAGCGGGCTCGAGCGTGTCGGCAAGCTGCCCGGCTGGACTCCTTGGGCGGTCCTGGCGGGCTCGCTGCTGGTGACCTTCCTCGTCTTCACCATCGTCAGCAAGCCCACCATCGCCTCGGTGGTCCTCGTCGGTGGGATCCTCTTCGTCGTCGTGAACTGGGCCGCGTCCCGGGCCGTGGAGGGCGAGCGTGAGGCCAAGGACCGCCTGGCCACCTCTCTGGTGACCGGTGCGTTCCTGGTTGCGATGATCCCGCTCGTCTCCCTGGTGTGGATCGTCCTCGCCGAGGGCGTCGCCATGATGAGCTGGGACTTCCTGAGCACCGACATGACCGGCATCTTCGGCGACATGCGCGAGGGTGGGGCCCTGCACGCCATCATCGGCACCCTCTGGGTGACGGGGCTCGCCTCGGTCTTCTCCATCCCGCTGGGGATCTTCACCGCCATCTACCTGGTGGAGTACGGCCGGGGGAAGCTCGCTCGCGCCATCACGATCCTTGTCGACGTGATGACCGGCATCCCGTCGATCGTCGCCGGGCTCTTCGCGTTCGCGCTCTTCACCATCCTCATCGGCCCGGCCTACCGCTCCGCCTTCATGGGGGCGGTCTCCCTCGCCGTCCTGATGACCCCCGTGGTGGTGCGCTCGGTGGAGGAGATGCTGCGGCTGGTGCCCAACGAGCTCCGCGAGGCGGCCTACGCCCTCGGCGTGCCGAAGTGGCTCACGATCGTCAAGGTCGTGCTGCGCACCGCCGTGGCGGGGATCACGACGGGCGTCATGATCGCGATCGCCCGCGTGATCGGCGAGACCGCCCCGCTCCTGATGACGACCGGCATCATCGCCAACATCAACAACGACCCCCTCGAGGGCCGGATGGCGACCCTGCCGGTCTTCGCCTACCGGCAGTACGCCCAGGGCGGCGTCGGATACGAGCGCGCGTGGGCCGCGGCCCTCACGCTCGTCGCCATCGTCATGCTGCTCAACCTCGCCGCACGGCTGGTCAGCCGCTACTTCTCGCCGAAGGGCATGGCGTGACCGTCGCTGCCCATCGCCCGCCCGCCGCCCCCAGCCCCGCGACCCGCCCCTCCGGCCCGGAAGGAACGCCCGTGTCCAAGCGCATCGACGTCAGGAACCTCAACGTCTACTACAGCGACTTCCTGGCTGTCGAGGACATCGACATGACGATCGAGCCGCGCTCGGTGACCGCCCTCATCGGCCCGTCCGGGTGCGGGAAGTCCACCTTCCTGCGCACCCTCAACCGCATGCACGAGGTCATCCCCGGTGCCCGCGTCGAGGGCCAGGTCGTGATGGACGGGCAGAACCTCTACGCGCCCCAGGTGGACCCCGTCCAGGTGCGCCGCCAGGTCGGCATGGTCTTCCAGCGCCCGAATCCGTTCCCCACGATGTCGATCGCGGACAACGTGCTGGCGGGCATGAAGCTCAACAACAAGCGCATGAAGAAGGCCGAGGCCGAGGAGGTCGTCGAGACCTCGCTGCTCGGTGCCAACCTGTGGAACGAGGTCAAGGACCGGCTCGACCGACCGGGCTCCTCGCTCTCCGGCGGCCAGCAGCAGCGCCTCTGCATCGCCCGCGCGATCGCCGTCAAGCCGGACGTCCTGCTGATGGACGAGCCGTGCTCCGCGCTCGACCCGATCTCGACGCTGGCCATCGAGGACCTCATGGCCGAGCTCAAGAACGAGTACACGATCGTCATCGTCACCCACAACATGCAGCAGGCAGCGCGTGTCTCGGACCGCACCGGGTTCTTCAACATCGCCGGCACCGGCAAGCCCGGCCACCTCATCGAGATGGACGACACCGAGGTCATGTTCTCCTCGCCGTCCGTCAAGGACACCGAGGACTACATCTCCGGCCGTTTCGGGTGACCGGGCGTTTCGGGTGACCGGCCGCTTCGGTGACTGGGCGGCTCGCCAGGCAGAGAAGCCGCTGTGGTCAGGCGAGAGGCCGGCCGGTCGCGCGGAAGTGGTGAGGACGCCGGGCCGGAGAGCGCCAGTCGGCGCGTAGGCCGCTCGTGGCGGCTTGTGTTGGAGCCCGGGGCTTTCGCGGCCCGACGTCGCAACTACTCTACGTCAGCCGGCCCGGCCGCGCATCGCTTCGCCGCCCCGGCCCTCCGCTCGGTGACGGCGACCTTCCGGGTGACCGCACCGACCCGTCCGCGCCCGCCACGCGGTCCGGTGCGGGTGGCCATGGCGTCCGGCCGGGGCGGCCGGGCCGCGCTCAGGAGTCGTCCACGTCCCCGGGCCGGTCTGCATCCCCGGTCAGGTGCTCGCGCCGCAGGTCGAACCGGTACCCGACGTTGCGGACGGTCCCGATCATCTGGTCGTGCTCGGCGCCGAGCTTGGCCCGCAGCCGCCGGATGTGGACGTCGACGGTGCGGGTGCCGCCGAAGTAGTCGTAACCCCACACCTCCTGGAGGAGCTGGGCCCGCGTCAGCACCCGGCCGGGATTCTGCACCAGGTGCTTGAGGAGCTCGAACTCCTTGTACGTCAGGTCGAGGGTGCGTCCCCGGACCCGGGCGGTGTAGGCGGAGGTGTCGATCGTCAGTTCGCCCGCCTCGAGTCGTTCGGGTGCTGCCACCGCGACGTCGGGCCGATCCTGCTCCCCGATCATCCGGAGCCGGGCCTCGACCTCGGCCGGGCCCGCCGTGTGGAGGATGACGTCGGCTGCGCCCCACGTCGTCGAGACGGCGGTGAACCCGCCCTCGGCGAGCACCAGCAGGACGGGCGGGGCGCCGATCGGCCCGCTGAGGAGCCGGCACAGGTTCCGGGCGGTGACGAGGTCCTGGCGTGCGTCCAGGAGTACCGCGGCGGCCGTTTCCGAGCCCTCGAGCATCGCGGACGCGGAGAGCTCCAAGACGCTCACCCGGTGGCCGAGCAGGGTGAGGGAGGGCAGCACCGACGCGGCGCCGTCGGCTTCCGACGTCATGAGCACGAGCTCCGCCACGTGTCCTCCCAGGCCGGCTGGACGTCACTGTAGTGGGCGGCGTGGGGCCGCCTCACCGCCGTCCGTCCCGGCACGCGCGCCGAGATCTGCCACAATCGGCGCGTGCACCCCACGAGCCCGCGCCCTCCCGCATGGGCGGACCCGTCCCGGGCGGGTACGCGATGATGAGCGCCCCGACGCGGGCGAGCGTCACGGCGCTGGGGGCAGCGCTGGTCGCCGTCGCCGGCTACGTCTCCCCGACGGCCCTGACCGTGGTGGTCCTCGTGCTGTCCCTCACGTTCGCGGCCGGCTGGCCCCGCCTCGTGGAGCTGCCGACCAACCGTGGCGGCAGCGTCGTCATCGCCCTGACCGCTCTCGCCGCGCTCGCGACGGCTCGGTTCGGCTCGGTCACCATGCTCGCGACGGTGATGGGGCTGGCGGTCGTGGGCGCCTTCGCCCACCAGATGCTGCGCCGGGACGGCCGCCCCCGGCTCGTGGAGTCGATCGCCGGGATCGTGACGGGCGGCGTCGTCGTCGTCTCCGCGGCCGGGTGGGTGACCGGCGCGGGCGGCCCGGTGCACCAGGCGCTCGTGGTCACGGCCGCGGCCACCATCGCCGCTGCCGCGGCCGGCACCGCCATCCCCGCGCCCCTGCGGCTCGGGGGCACGCTCGCCACCGTCGTCGCCGGCGCCGTCGGGCTGCTGACCGGGTACCTGCTGGCATCGGTCGGGATGCTGCCGGGCGGCCTCGTGGGACTCGCGACCGGCGTGCTGACCGCCGCCCTGCACGTGCTCTTCGGCCAGTTCCCCGCCTCCGGACGCCTCCGGCCGGCGCTGGCGGCGGCGCTGCTGGTCGTCCTCGTCGTCGGTGTGCCCGTGTACATGGTGGGCGGGCTCCTCGACCGGTGAGTGCGGTAGGTAGCCTGGACGCATGGTGTTCACCCTGCCGGACGATCTCGCCCCGGAGTGCTACCCGCTCGCCTGGCTCCTCGGGCACTGGCGCGGGTTCGGCATGCTCGGCTACCCGGGGGTGGAGGAGCAGGCGTTCGTCCAGGAGCTGAGCTTCGACCACGACGGGGGGCCCTACCTGCGCGCCATCAGCACCCTCTGGCTCACGGACCGGTCGGCGTCCGCGCCGGTCGACCAGCAGATGACCGGTGCCGAAGGGGTCGCGGCCCTCGTGCCGACCGAGGTCTGGTCCACCGAGACCGCCTACTGGCGCCCACAACCCGTCGCGGCGGCGGCCGGCAACGGCGCGCTCACGGAGGAGACGGCGCTCGAGGTCGTCGTCGCCGACCCGTCGGGCCATCTGAGCCTCTACCTCGGCAACGTGCGGGGGCCCCGGGTGCAGCTGGCCACGGACGCCGTCGTGCGCAGTGCCTCGGCCGCCGAGGTCGCCGGCGCCACCCGCATGTACGGGCTCGTCCAGCACGACCTCCTGTGGGCGATGGACCTCGCCGCGTTCGGTCAGGAGCTGCAGTCCTACGGCTCCGGCCGGCTGACCCGTGTCGAAGGAGAGTCATGACGACCATCGACGGCGCCCCCGCGTTCCGTAGCCCGCTGCTGGACCGCCCCGGCGCGGTCGAGGGCTCCGGGCCCGATGCAGGCGTGGCGCTGCACTACGGCGACCCCGTGCACGAGCAGCGGGCCCTCGCCCGGGGCGAGGGTGTCGTCGACCTCTCCCAGCTCGGCGTCGTGACCGTCACCGGGCCGGACCGCATCAGCTGGCTCAACACGCTCAGCGCCCAGCTCCTCCTCGGCCTCGACGCCGGCGTCAGCACCGAGCTGCTGCTGCTGGACGTCAACGGGCACGTCGAGCACGCCCCCGCCGTCCAGGACGACGGCGAGAGCACCTGGCTCGTCACCGAGGCCGCCGACGTCGCGGGCCTGGTGGACCACCTGGAGAAGATGCGCTTCATGCTGCGGGTGGAGATCTCCCGTCGCGACGACGTCGCCGTGCTCGGCACCGCGGCCGGCGGCTGGGCCGTGCTGAAGGCCCACCCCGCCCACGTGCTCACCTGGCAGGACCCGTGGCCGCGGACGGCGCCCGGCTCCACCCACTACGGCCCACCCGACGCCGAGCACCCCGGCACCGACATCCACCGTGCCCTCAGCCTGGTGCGGCGTGACGCGCTCGACGACGTCGTCGACGCCTTCTGCACCGCCGATGCGTCCGCGGGTGGTGGACCTGCGGGTGACGGGCCTGCGGGTGACGGGCCTGCGGGTGACGGGCCTGCGGGTGACGGGCCTGCGGACCGGGCCGCCGCGAGCCCCGCGCCTGCGAGCCCCGCGCCTGCGAGCCCCGCGCTCGCCCACCGGGCCGCCACGAGCCCCGCCGGGCTCCGCACGGCCCGCCGGCGCCTCGCCGGCACCTGGGCGTGGGAGGCCCTGCGGGTGGAGGCGTGGCGACCCCGGCTCGGCCACGAGGTCGACGAGCGCACGATCCCGCACGAGCTCGACTGGCTCCGCACCGGCGTCCACCTCGACAAGGGCTGCTACCGCGGGCAGGAGACCGTTGCCCGCGTCGTCAACCTCGGCCGCCCACCCCGCCGCCTGGTGATGCTCCACCTCGACGGATCGGACCACCTGCTGCCGGACGTCGGCGCCGAGGTCCGGCACGGGGAGAAGGTCGTAGGGCGGCTCACCTCGGTGGTGCGGCACGAAGAGCTCGGCCCCGTGGGCCTCGCCGTCATCAAGCGAAACGTCCCTGCGGACGCCACGCTCGACGTCGCCGGCGTGGCCGCCGCGCAGGAGGTCGTGGTCGGCGTGGACGGCGTCACCGATGCCCGGCCCGCTGAGCGCCCCGGGGCCGGCCTACGTCGGCGCGACCTGCACCCATGACCGACAGCGGCGACAAACAGACCGCACGCACGCCCCGGCCCGGGCCGGCCCGCGCGGCCCGGCTCGTCGCCGCCGGCCTGGGGCGCTCGATGGACGCGCGCCGCTGGAAGGTCCTGCTGACGGTCCGTGCCCGGCTCGGCACCCGGCGCGTCCAGGAGTCCTTCGTCCCCATCCTCACCGCGGCGGTCACCGCCGGGGTCGCGTACTTCGTCTCGGCCGAGGTGTTCGGTCACCGCGTCCCGCTGTTCGCGCCCATCGCCGCCTGGCTCGTGCTGGGCCACAGCGTGGACCGCCAGCTGCGCCGCTCCGTCGAGTTCGGCGTCGGGATGACCCTGGGCGTGTGGCTCGGCGAGATCTTCCTCATGCTCTTCGGTGCCGGTCCGGTCCAGATCACCGTGGTGCTGCTGCTGTCCGCGCTCATCGCCAAGTTCCTCGACCGCGGGATCCTGCTGACCACGCAGGCGGGCGTGCAGGCCGTGGTCATCGTGGCGATGCCCGCCTCGGTCATCGCCGCTGACGGTGCGCTGGGCCGCTGGTCCGACGCGCTGGTCGGGGCGGTGCTGGCGATCCTCGTGACGGCGGTGCTGCCGGTCAACATCACCCGCCGGCCCCGGGCGCTGGCCCGCGACACGCTCGACCAGCTCTCCGCGGTGCTCACCACCCTCGCCCGCGGCATGCGGACCGGTGACCCTCAGCTCGCCGCGGACGCGCTCGCGCAGGGTCGTGGCTCGCAGCCGGCGCTGGACTCCTGGGCGTCCGCCATGCGCAGCGCCCGGGACATGGTGCGCGTCAACCCGGGGTTGCGGGGGGACCGGGGCACCATCCACGACCTCTCGCACGCCGCGACGCTCACCGACCGCGCCATGCGCAACACGCGGGTGGTCAGCCGCCGCGCCGTCGTCGCGATCGAGGAGGACGGCGCGGCACCGGACATCGCCGACCACGTCGAGACCCTCGCGACGGCGATGACGTCGCTCGCCGCGGCGTTGGGCCGCGGCGACCCGCCCCAGCACGCCCGCGCCACCCTGGTCGCGGTCGCCGGGGAGCTCGCGCCCGAGCGGTACGCCGAGGACGGCTGGCGCAAGCAGACACTCGTGTCGCTGCTGCGTTCGCTCGCCGTCGACGGCCTGGAGATCGCCGGGATGTCGCACGGGCAGGCGACGTCGGAGCTGCCCGAAGGCTGAGGGCGGACTAGCCGGCGACGACGTCCGCGCCCTCGATCCGCACCGGCACCGGTGGCAGCGGCCGAGACGCCGGGCCCTGCACCACGGCGCCGTCCAGCGCGAAGCGCGAGCCGTGGCACGGGCAGGCCAGCTCCGTGGCGTCGACGGCGACCAGGCAGCCCTGGTGGGTGCACACCGCGCTGAGGCCCGCCACGGTGCCCTTCTCCGGCTGCACGAGCACGGTCTCGCCCACCACGAGGGCGGAGCCCACGGGCACGTCGGCCAGCGCCGCGATCGGTTCGTTCGCCGCCACGGTGGGCGGACTGGCACCGGGGGAGGAGCGATCCCCACCGCACGCGGCGAGGATCGGGACGACGGCGATCATCGGCGCGGCGGCGAGTCCGGCGTCGAGGACCTGGCGGCGGGTGAGACGGCTCGTGGACCGGTCGGTCGCGCTCATCGGCCCATCATCCATGCCCGGCTAGGCTTCTGCTGTGATCTTCTTGGAGCTGCAGCGGCTCGTGATGTTCCTTCTCGGCCTGGCCCTGTTCGGGATCGAGGTGTGGGCGCTGGTGGACGCCGCCCGGCGGCCCCCCGCCGCCTTCGTCGCGGCGGGGAAGCGGACCAAGAACTTCTGGCTGGTCCTCACTGGTATCGCCGCGGCGGTGGGCTTCATCAGCATCCCGTTCGGCGGGGGCAGCGTGGGGTTCCTCAGCTTCCTGGCGGTCGTGCCGGCGGGCGTGTACCTCGCCGACGTCCGCCCGGCCGTGCGCGGGTACAGCGGCGGGCGGCGCCCCCCGCGCCGGGGCGGCGGCTGGTGAGGGCGGTCCTTCAGCGGGTCACCCGCGCGACCGTCACGGTCGACGGCGAGGTGGTCGGAGCGATCGACCGGCCCGGCCTGGTCGCGCTCGTCGGCGTCACGCACGACGACGGCCCCGCCGAGGCCGAGAAGCTCGCCCGCAAGGTCGCCGAGCTGCGTGTCCTGCGTGAGGAGCGCTCCGTGCTCGACGCTGCCGCACCGGTGCTCGTCGTCTCGCAGTTCACGCTCTACGCCGACGTCCGGAAGGGTCGTCGGCCCAGCTGGGGCGCGGCCGCCCCGGGACCCGTGGCCGAGCCACTGGTCGACGCGGTAGCCACGGCGCTGCGCGGCCGGGGTCTCGAGGTCGCGACCGGACGGTTCGGGGCCGACATGACGGTCGAGATGGTCGGCGACGGCCCGGTCACGGTGCTCGTCGAGGTCTGAGGGGCGGGCCCGTCGGTCCCATCCGGAGAATCAGACCGTCGAATGTGTCCGCCGGGCAGCCGGGTGCCCGGGGTGGCTGGGTGCCCGGCGACTGCTTGCCGGTGAGGACGCCGGTGCGGTGCGGTGAGGATGCCGCGCGGTGAGGGTGCTGGATGTCGAATGTGTCGTTGTGGACGTTATGGGTGCCTGTTTAGGGTCCTCAACGTCACACTCGGCGTCCGGGTGTCCCGGGTGTCCCGGGTGGCCGGGTGGCCGGGTGGCCCGGTGGCCGGGCCGGAGCACGTTGGTGCCGTGATCCTCGACCGACACCGCACGCGAGACGCTCGAACGCGTCAGAGGCACCCCCCGAGGATTGCTCCACCGGCGCCGCTGAACTGGGTCCGCCGTGCGTCGGCGTCGGCGGGCGCTCGGTGGAACCGCGCGGGTGGAACCGCTCGGATGGCATCCGGCAGGAAGGGTGTCGCCGTCCACAACGTGCGGGATCCCGCGGCCGCGATCGGGCAGAATGGGACGATGAAGATCGAAGCCGTCCTGGGCGACATCACCCACGAAGACGTCGCCGCCGTCGTTAATGCGGCGAACTCATCCCTGCTCGGCGGGGGCGGGGTCGACGGCGCCATCCACCGCGCGGCCGGGCCGGAACTGCTCGCCGAGTGCTTGGAGCTTCGCCGCACCGAGCTGCCGGACGGCCTGCCGGTCGGGCATGCGGTGCCCACCGCCGGCTACCGACTCCCGGCCCCGTGGGTCATCCACACAGTCGGTCCCAATGCACGTCGGGGCGAGACGGACCCCGCGCTTCTCGCAGCGTGCTTCACCTCCAGCCTCACCATCGCGGCCGAGATCGGGGCGGCCACCGTCGCCTTCCCGGCCATCAGCGCGGGCGCTTTCGGCTGGCCGGTCGACGACGTCGCTCGCATCGC
>NZ_JBTSDU010000092.1:0-13102 GCF_054605595.1 Georgenia sp.
GTGGCCGAGGAAGACGGCCAGGATGCCGAAGTGGAACATCGGGTTGGCCCACCGCAAGATGTCCCTCTCGTACATCTGACTCGACCGCGACGTCCAGCCGAACTTGTCGTACATGTACCGCCAGACATGGCCGGCGACGAAGATCGTCAGAGCGACGTAGGGGAAGATCAGCCACAGGAACAGATCCAGGAAACTGCCCATCACACGCCTCCGGGTGTCGGTGCCAGTTCTGGTATCCCGTAAGGATGCAAGCCGACCTGCTCCTCAGCGGGCCCTTCGGCGATCAGGCGCTGGACGGCGTCACGATCCTTGCCTCTGAGCGGTGGCAACGTGGCGCACACCGCTTCCAGCGCGCCACCCCACGGGGAGCCGATGTCCGTCAGGTGCAGGCGCAGGAGCTCGAGCCCCGCCCGGTTGTCCAGCAGCATCTTCAGGCCGGCGCGTTGATCGGTGGTCGCCGCGAACTCGAGCACGACGCACAGGTGGTCAGGGAGCTGGTCTTCGGTGAGCTCGAGACCGGCCCGGATGTACTCCTGCTTGATCCGGAGCAGTGCGAGACCGCGCTTCCGCGTCTCCCCGTTGGAGAAGTAGGTGAGGAAGAGACAGCCTCGTCGGCGGTTGTCGAACGTGTCGACGTAGTCGCTCTCCGAGACCTGCAGCGGCTGCCTGAGCAGGTGGTCGATCGTCGCTCGCAGTCCGGCGCCGAGCGTGACCGGCAGGCTGTCGGCCACCTCGGTGAGCAGATCCATCCGGGCCAGGAGCTCCTCGTCGGGGTACTCCAACAGCATCGACGCGGACTGCCAGGTACGGGCGAGGACGTCTTCGGAGTACTTCAGGGTCGGGACTCGCGGCGTCATGACTGACCCACCGTGCCGTTCGGCGCCGCGGATGCGTCGGTCGGGTCCGGGAAGAGCCCCTCCGGGGTGCCGCGCCCGTCCCAGTTCAACAGGTTGATCCGCACACCCTCCGGACGCGACCGAACTGCCGGGGATCCACCACCCCTGGCCGGGCGCTCGGCGAACGAATCATCCATCCCACCCATGCCGCCCATACCCGGTCCGCCATCGACGTCGAGAGAGCACTCGGTGGCGATGTTCTCCAGCTTGTGCGCCTCTTCGTAGTGCGCCGGCGGGATGACGTACCGCTCGTCGTACTTGGCGATCGCCAGCAGGCGGTACATGTCCTTCACCTCCTGGCCGGTCATCCCCACCGATTCGGCGATCGCCTCGTCCGCCTCCCAGCCCATGTTGATATCGCGCATGTAGGAGCGCATCGCGGCGAGCTTGCGCAGCACCTCGTCGATCGGCGCGGTGTCCCCGGCCGTGAACAGCTCGGCAAGGTACTCGATCGGGATCCGCAGCCGGTCGATGGCGGCGAACAGGTTCTCCTGACGCTCACCGTCCTCACCGGTCTCGCTGACGGCATCGACGACCGGGGACAGCGGCGGGATGTACCAGACCATCGGCATGGTCCGATACTCGGGGTGCAGCGGCAGCGCGACCTTGTACTTGTTGATCAGTGCCCAGATGGGTGAGCGGCGGGCGGCGTCGATCCAGTCCGCGGGGATGTCGGCCGCGAGCGCCTCGCGGATGACTGCTGGGTCGTTCGGGTCGAGGAGGACTCCCCGCTGGGCCTCGTACAGCCCGTGCTCATCCGGCGTCGAGGCGGCTTCCAGCACGCGGTCGGCGTCGTACAGCATCAGACCCAGGTACCGGAGACGTCCCACGCAGGTCTCCGAGCAGATGGTCGGCTGACCCACCTCGATCCGGGGGTAGCAGAAGGTGCACTTCTCCACCTTGCCGGTCTTGTGGTTGAAGTACATCTTCTTGTACGGGCAACCCGTCACGCACTGCCGCCAACCGCGGCACCGGTCCTGGTCGACCAGGACGATGCCGTCCTCGGCCCGCTTGTAGATCGCGCCGGTCGGGCAGGACGCGACGCAGGACGGGTTGAGGCAGTGCTCGCAGATCCGCGGCAGGTAGAACATGAAGGTCTGCTCGTACTCGAGCTTGATCTTGTCACTCACCTTCTTCAGGATCGGGTCGTTGTGCCCGTGCTCGACCGTGCCGGCGAGGTCGTCGTCCCAGTTGGAGGACCAGGTGACCTTGGTGTCCTCGCCGGTGAGCAGCGACTTGGGCCGCGCCACCGGCATGTGGTCCTGCGCCGGGGCGGTCGTGAGGTTCTCGTAGTCGTAGGTCCAGGGCTCGTAGTAGTCCTTGATCCCCGGCAGGTACGGGGCTGCGAAGATGGTGGCGAGGTTCTTCAACCGGCCGCCCGCCTTCAGCTTGAGCTTGCCCTGCTTCGTCAGGGTCCAGCCGCCCTTCCATCTCTCCTGATCCTCATAGGTGCGCGGATACCCCTGGCCGGGTCGGGTCTCCACGTTGTTGAACCAGATGTGCTCGGCACCCGACCTGTTCGTCCACACCTGCTTGCAGGTGACCGAACAGGTGTGGCAGCCGATGCACTTGTCGAGGTTCATCACCATCGCCATCTGCGCCATGACCCGCATCAGTAGGTCACCTCCTGGTTGCGGCGACGAATCACGGTGACTTCATCGCGCTGGTTGCCCGTCGGGCCCATGTAGTTGAAGGCGAAGGTCTGCTGGGCGTACCCGCCGACCATGTGGGTGGGTTTGATCATCAGCCGGGTCAGCGAGTTGTGGTTCCCGCCCCGCTCGCCTGTCGTCTCGGACAGCGGCATATCGATGAGCCGGTCCTGGGAGTGGTACATGTACACGGTGCCCTCGGGCATCCGGTGGGAGATCACCGCTCGCGCGTTGACCACCCCGTTGCGGTTGACCGCCTCGATCCACTCGTTGTCCCGAACGCCGATCTTCTCGGCGTCCTGCGGGCTCATCCAGATTCCCGGGCCACCCCGGAAGAGCGAGAGCATGAGCAGGTTGTCCTGGTACTCGGAGTGGATCGACCACTTGTTGTGCGGTGTCAGGTAGCGGACCGAGATGCCCCCGGAGGGGGTGTCCCCGATCGTCGGTTCGTCGAACAGGGCGGTCATGTCCAGCGGTGGGCGGAACGTCGGCAGCCCCTCGCCGAGCTCGGTCATCCAGTCATGATCGAGGTAGAAGTGCATCCGGCCGGTCAGGGTGTGCCATGGTTTCAGCCGCTCGACATTGATCGTGAACGGCGAGTACCGACGTCCCCCGGTCTCGGACCCGGACCACTCCGGTGACGTGATCACCGGCGCTGGTCCGCGCTGGGTGTCGGCGAAGGTGACCCGGTGCCCCTCGTTCTCCACAGAGAGGTCGCTCAGCCGGCGACCGGTGCGCTTCTCGAGCGTCTTGAAACCCTGCGTGGCGAGGTGTCCGTTGGTCGTGCCGGAGAACATCAGGATCATCTCGCACGCCTGGAAGTCGTGCAGGATGTCCGGCCGGCCGTCGGCGACGCCACCCCGCACGAAACCGTTCTTCTCCTTGAGTTCGCCGACCTCACGGGTGAGGTCGTAGGTGATCCCCTTCGTCGTCGCACCCAGGGTGTCCATGAGCGGCCCCACGGCCCGCATCATGTCGCCCACGGCGGTGTAGTCGCGCTCGACCTCGATGATCTTCGGCATGGTCACACCGGGGATCGGCTCGCAGTCGCCGTACTTCCAGTCCAACACCCGGCCGTGCGGTGCCGCCATCGCGTCGGGCGTGTCGTGGGTCAGCGGCACGGCGACGACGTCCGTCTGCTTGCCCAGATGTCGGACCGCCAGCCGGCTGAAGACGCGGGAGATCTGCTGCCAGGCATCCCAGTCGGTCCGTGACTGCCACGGAGGGGAGATCGCCGGGTTGAACGAGTTGACGAAGGGGTGCATGTCGGTGGTCGACAGATCGTATTTCTCATACCAGGTCGCCGCGGGCAGCACGATGTCCGAGAGCAGGGTGGAACTCGTCATCCGGAAGTCGAGCGTGGTGAGCAGGTCGAGCTTGCCGGTTGGCGCCTCGGCGTGCCAGGTGACTTCCTTGGGTCGATGCCGTTCCGTGGTCTCCTGCGCGCTGATGGCGTGCGACGCCCCGAGGAGGTGGTTGAGGAAGTACTCGTTGCCCTTGGCGGACGAGCCGAACAGGTTGGAGCGCCACAGGGAGAGCACCCGGGGAAAGTTCTCCGGCGCGTCCGGGTCCTCGGCCGCGAACTTGAGCCGTCCGGCTTTGAGCTCTTCCACCACGTAGTCCTTGGCGCTCTTGCCCGCTTCGCGCGCCTGGGCGCTGATGACCAGCGGGTTGCGGTCGAACGTCGGGTAGGAGGGCATCCAGCCCAGCCGAGCGGACTGAGCGATGACGTCGGCGGTCGTCTTGCCGGCCAGCTGGCCCTTGCCGGTCCGGGCCGTGAGCGTGTCGGCGCCGAACTGGTCGTAGCGGAACTGGTCGGTGTGCAGGTACCAGTACGCCGTCTGGATCATGTTCCGCGGGGGGCGCAGCCAGTCCAGCGCGTTGGCCAGCTGGGTGTAGCCGGTGAGCGGCCGCACCTTCTCCTGGCCGACATAGTGCGCCCACCCGCCACCGTTCACCCCTTGGCACCCGGTGATCGTGGTCAGCGCGAGGAACGTCCGGTAGATGGTGTCGGAGTGGAACCAGTGGTTGGTCCCGGCTCCCATGAGGATCATCGAACGGCCCTTGGAGTCCACGGCGTTCTGCCCGAACTCGCGGCCGATCCGCTCTGCCGCCTCGGCCGTGACGCCGGTGATCGCCGCCTGCCAGGCCGGGGTGTACGGCGACGCCGCGTCGTCGTAGCCGGTGGGCCACTCGCCCGGGAGCCCGGGCCGCCCGACGCCGTACTGCGCCAGCAGGAGGTCGAAGACGGTGGTCACCAGCCGTCCGGCCACCCGGCGCGCGGGAACACCCCGGCGGATGGCTCCCACATTGCCCTGCCCGGCATCGAATCGGGGCATGTCGACCGGGACGGTGACCTCGGCGCCGTCGAGCAACGACAGCCGCGGATCGATGTCACCCAGGTCCAGGTTCCACTTCCCCTCTCCCGTCTCGCCGTAGCGGTGCCCGAGCGTGCCAGGCGGGACCATCAGCCGGTCGGTGGTCGCGTCCACCAGCACCGGCTTGAACGCTGCGTTCTCTGCTTCGGGTTCGATCTCGTCGGACAGATCCGCGGCGGTGAGGAACTTGCCGGCCGTGTGGGTGGTCTCGCCGCCGGCATCCTGGGCGGCGTCGAGCGTGACCAGGAACGGCAGGTCGCTGAACTTCTTCACGTACTGGGTGAAGTACGGCGTCTGGCGATCGACGTAGAACTCCTTGAGGATGACGTGGCCCATCGCCATCGCCAACGCCCCATCGGTGCCGGGCTCCGCAGGGAGCCACTCGTCGGCGAACTTCGTGCTGTCGGCGAAGTCGGGTGAGACGACGACGACCTTCTGCCCCCGGTAGCGCGCCTCCACCATCCAGTGCGCATCGGGCGTCCGGGTCACCGGGACGTTGGTGCCCCAGATCATCAAGTAGCTGGCATCCCACCAGTCGCCGGACTCGGGGACGTCGGTCTGGTCACCGAACACCTGGGGGGAGGCGACCGGCATGTCGGCGTACCAGTCGTAGAAGCTGAGCATCGACCCACCGATGAGATTGACGAAGCGCGCACCCGAGGCGTGCGAGACCATCGACATCGCCGGGATGGGGGAGAATCCGGCGACGCGGTCGGGTCCCCACTTGCGGATCGTGTGCACGTGCGCGGCCGCGACGATCTCGATGGCCTCGTCCCACGAGGCGCGGACCAGCCCGCCCTTCCCGCGGGCGCGCTTGTAGCGGGCCGCCCGCTCCGGGTCCTCGGTGATGTCCGCCCACGCGAGGACGGGATCGCTCAACCGGGCCTTGGCCTCTCGGTACATCTCCAGCAGCACACCACGGATGTACGGATACCTGGTGCGGGTCGGGGAGTAGGTGTACCAGGAGAACGACGCACCGCGGGGGCATCCCCTCGGCTCGTACTCCGGCTTGTCCGGGCCGGTCGTCGGATAGTCCACCGCCTGGGTCTCCCAGGTGATGATCCCGTCCTTGACATAGACATTCCATGAGCACGAGCCGGTGCAGTTGACGCCGTGCGTGGATCGGACGACCTTCTCGTGGCTCCACCGATCCCGGTAGAAGGAGTCACCGGACCGGCCACCGACCTTGAGCAGGGTGCGTCCGTCCGGGGAGACCGTCTGCTTCGGGGTGAAGAACCGACGTGTGCTGATCAACGCGTCTGTCAGCCTGCTGTTCATCGTCACGCTCATCAAGACCGGCTTCCCGCCGGTCAGCGTCGACCGACTCGAAATCATCTAGCGGTGATGATCCCGACGCGCCGCCTCCTCGCGAGCTGTGCGCCGGGCCTGGCAGTGCCCTCACGCTAGCAAGACAGTGTGCTTCCCGCCACGCTTTGGCCCGAGTCCGATCCGGCACTCGATGCCGGCCAGGTGTCCGTGCCCCACCGGGGTCCCGGGAACGTCACGGCCGACGCGAATCCGGTCATTT
The DNA here is from genome assembly GCF_054605595.1 of Georgenia sp. Lineage (NCBI taxonomy): Bacteria > Bacillati > Actinomycetota > Actinomycetes > Allobogoriellales > Allobogoriellaceae > Georgenia > Georgenia sp. The sequence continues at coordinate 6,452 of NZ_JBTSDU010000092.1, forward strand.
CGCCCCGATGAGGGCATCCTCGCCTTCGTTGCGAGCGGCCCGGTACAGTGATTACCTCGCTGTCATGAGCGGACCATCACCGCGCGTGTCCCACGGGTATGAGGCACGCGGTGCCCCCCAGGCGGACCCGAGCCAGGTCGCCGACGGGCACCGGCACGAGCACCCGACGCCGGAGCCGGCCAAGCTGGGCCAGCGTCTCAACGGCCTGCGTGCCGGCGTCCTCGGCGCGAACGACGGCATCGTGTCCACCGCGGCCGTCGTCGTCGGCGTCGCGGGCGCCACCCCGTCCACGCCCGCCATCCTCACGGCCGGCCTCGCCGCCGTCATCGGCGGTGCCGTCTCCATGGCCCTCGGCGAGTACGTGTCGGTCTCCAGCCAGCGCGATGCGGAGCAGAGCCTCGTCGCCCGCGAGCGCGAGGCGCTCGCCGAGAACCCGGAGCGTGAGCTCGACGCACTCGCCCAGATCTACGAGGACCGGGGCCTCTCGCCGGCGACGGCGCACCAGGTCGCGGCGGAGTTCACCGACCGCGACGCACTCGGGGCGCATCTGCACGCCAAGCTGAACCTCGACGCCGACGACGTCGCGAGCCCGTGGGTCGCCGCCGTCGCCTCGGCCGTGGCGTTCACCATCGGCGCGATCCTGCCGATGCTCGCGATCCTGCTCCCACCCGAGGCGGTCCGGATCCCGATCACGTTCGCCGCGACACTCGTGGCGCTCGCGATCACCGGGACGACCGCCGCATGGATCGGCGGCGGTTCCCACCTGCGCGCCGCGACGCGCGTCGTCGTCGGAGGTGCGCTGGCGCTCGCCGCGACCTACCTCGTCGGCACCCTGCTCGGGACGACCGGCATCGTCTGACCTCGCACCGCGCCCGCGCGGCCCGGCGACGGGCCGCTGCTTCGCCCGCTGCCCCCGGCCTCGGGTGCGCGCTGGGCCGCCGAACCCGACGGCGGGCCCGGGCCTCACCGCCTCGTCCGGGGACACCCGCAGGCCGATCTAGGCTTCGACCATGGACACCGATCCGGCCGGAGGCTGGCCCCCGCCCGTCTGGGAGCTGCGCCTGCGCGCGCACCAGGTCGAGCTGCCCGAGTGGGCGGAGTACGCCCCCGAGCGGGCCGTCGTCGTCGCCACCGCGCGGGGCGTGCTGCAGGTCCACTCCTGGGACGCGGGCACCGGCCGGCTGGTCCAGGCCACCGACCGGGCGCAGGGCACCACGGAGTGCACCATCGACCCGCACGGCCGCTGGATCTGGTGGTTCGACGACACCGACGGCGATGAGTTCGGCCGGTGGCGCCGGCAGCGGTTCGGCACGCCGCCGGGCCACGACCTCGACGACCCGATCGACCTGCCCGACGCCTACCCTTCCGGCCTGCTGCTCGCCCGGGACGGGACCGCCGTCGTCGGCCGCACCACGGACACCGGCACCACGATCCACCAGGTGGTGGTGGGCCGGTCCGAGCCCGGCACCCAGAGCCTCGTCCTCCTCTATGCCCATGAGAACGACGCCGCGGCGGCCGCGCTCTCCCGCAACGGGAACCTCGTCGCCGTCGAGCATTCCGAGCGCGGGGACAACCGTCACCCCGCGCTGCGCGTGCTGCGCTCGGACACCGGCGCCGTGGTCGCCGACCTCGACGACGGCCCCGGCAAGGCGCTGACCGCGCTGGACTTCGCCCCGCGCGACGGAGACGTGCGCCTGCTGATCGGGCACGAGCGCCGCGGCCGCGCCGAGCTGGCGGTGTGGGATCTCGCCACCGCGCAGGTCCACGACGTCGTGCTCCGGGGCCCGGGCGGTGCGCCGCTGCCGGGGGAGGTGACCGAGGGGTCGTGGTATGCCGACGCCGCCACGCTGCTCGTCGCCGTCGACCACGAGGCGCGCACACGCCTGTACCGCCACGACCTCGGTTCCGGGGCGACGACGCCGGTCGGCCCGGCCACCGGCAGCGTCTCGGAGGCGGGCGCCCGGCCCGACGGCGACGTCTGGCTGCGCTGGTCCTCTGCCGCCCAGCCTCGCACCGTGGTCTCGGCGACCACCGGTCGGGAGCTCGTGCCGGTACGGGGGCTGCGCGCGGCGCCGTCGGTGCCGGTGCGTGACGTGTGGGCGGACGGGCCCGGTGGCCCGGTGCACGCCCTGCTGCGCCTGCCCGAGACGGGCACGGCGCCCTTCCCGGTGGTCATGGACGTGCATGGCGGGCCGGCGTGGCACCGCTCGGACGCGTTCTCCGCCCAGCTCGCCGCCTGGGTGGACCACGGCTTCGCCGTCGTCAGCGTCAACTACCGGGGCTCGACCGGCTACGGCGCCGCCTGGCGCGACGCGATCGAGGGCCGGGTCGGGCTCACCGAGCTCGAGGACCTCGCCGCGGTGCACGACACCCTCGTCGCCGACGGCGTCGTCGACCCGGCCCGGTCGGTGCTCTCGGGGGCGTCCTGGGGCGGGTACCTCACCCTGCTCGGGCTGGGCACCCAACCGGAGCGGTGGACGGTGGGGCTGGCGGACGTGCCGGTGGCCGACTACGTCACCGCGTACGCGGCGGAGATGCCGGACCTGCAGGCGTTCGACCGATCCCTCTTCGGGGGTTCTCCGGCCGAGGTGCCGCAGCGGTACCGCGAGTCCAGCCCGCTGACCTACGTCGCCGCCGTGCGCGCACCCGTCCTGATCACCGCCGGGGAGCATGACCCGCGCTGCCCCGTCGGGCAGATCCACACCTACGTCGGGACGCTGCGGGCCGTGCGCGGCGACGGCGCGGTCGAGCTGTACACCTACGGCGCCGGGCACGGCTCCGTGGTCGACGACGAGGAGGTCGCCCAGCTGCGCCGCCAGCTCGACTTCGTCCGGCGGCACCTGGCGCCGCGGGCCTGAGGGCAGGTAGCCGTTCGCCACGCGTTCACGGGCTCGGCGTCACGATCCCGGTTCGGGCCCCTGGGTGAGGTCACGGACGAGGGTGACAAGGCCGTCGAAGGAGCGCCGGAAGGCGGCCCGGTGCTCGAGGTCGACGGCGCGGCGCAGGCATTCGCCGAGCCACGCGGAGACCGGCCCCCCGGCGTCGAGATCGGTGACGGCCTCGTTCGAGCCCTCGAGGTGATGAATGCCCGGCGGCAGGAAGGCCGGCAGCGTCGTGCCGAGAAACAGGTGCCCGATGTGCGAACGCCCCCGCCGTTCGCGGCGGGGCGTTCGGGCACACCCGCAGCGAGCCGGGCGTCAGGCCTTGACGAGCTCCGCGGCGAGAAGCTCGGCGATCTGGATCGTGTTGAGCGCCGCCCCCTTGCGCAGGTTGTCGTTGGCGACGAACAGCGCGAGGCCGCGGCCACCGGGTACCGACTGGTCGGTGCGGATGCGGCCCACGAAGCTCGGGTCCGCCCCGGCGGCCTGCAGCGGCGTCGGCACGTCGGACAGCTCCACGCCGGGGGCGCCCGCCAGCAGCTCCGTCGCCCGCTCGGGGCTGAGCGGGCGGGCGAACTCGGCGTTGATCGACAGGGCGTGGCCGGTGAAGACGGGCACCCGCACGCACGTGCCGGCGACGGCGAGGTCGGGCAGCTCGAGGATCTTGCGCGACTCGTTGCGGAGCTTCTGCTCCTCGTCCGTCTCACCCGAACCGTCGTCGACGAGGTCGCCGGCCAGCGCCACGACGTCGAACGCGATCGGGGCGACGTACTTCTGGGGCGCCGGCATCGTCACCGCGGAACCGTCGGTGGTGAGCCGGGTGATGTCCTGCTCGACGGCGGCACGGACCTGCCCCTCGAGCTCCTTCACACCGGCGAGCCCGGAGCCGGAGACCGCCTGGTAGGTGGAGACGATCAGCCGCTGGAGGCCGGCCTCGGTGTCGAGCACCTTCAGCACGGGCATGGCCGCCATCGTGGTGCAGTTGGGGTTGGCGATGATGCCCTTCGGCCGGTTCGCGAGCGCGTGCGGGTTGACCTCGGAGACCACGAGCGGCACGTCGGGGTCCTTGCGCCACGCCGAGGAGTTGTCCACGACGACGGCGCCCGCCGCGGCGAACCGCGGCGCGTGCTCGCGCGAGGCGGCACCACCGGCGGAGAACACCGCGATGTCGATGCCGGCGAGGTCCGCCGTCGCGACGTCCTCCACGACGACGTCCTGGCCGCGGTACAGCAGGACCTTGCCGGCGGAACGTGCCGAGGAGAAGAAGCGCACCGTCGTCGCCGGGAACTCCCGCTCGGCGAGCAGGGTGCGCATGACGGCCCCGACCTGGCCGGTGGCACCGACGACGGCGAGCGTCAGGCCGGTGCGGCCGACGGCGCGCTGGGCTGTTGCTGGGGTGGTGTTCATCGTCCTGTCCCTCCGTAGACCACGGCCTCGGTCTCCTCCGCGTCGAGGTCGAACGCGGTGTGGACGGCACGCACGGCCGTGTCCAGATCCTGTGCGCGGGTGACGACGGAGATGCGGATCTCCGAGGTCGAGATCATCTCGATGTTGATGCCGGCGTCCGCGAGGGCGCCGAAGAGCTTGGCGGAGACGCCGGGGTGCGAGCGCATGCCGGCACCGACCAGGGAGAGCTTGCCGATCTCCTCGTCGTAGCGCAGCTCGCCGTACTGCAGCCGGTCCTTCGCTGCCTCGATGGCCCGCAGCGTGGCGGCAGTGTCCGCCTCGGGGAGGGTGAAGGAGATGTCCGTCAGCCCGGTCGCCACGGAGGAGACGTTCTGGACGATCATGTCGATGTTCGCGTCGGCGGTGGCGACGGCCTGGAAGAGGTGGGCGGCTGCGCCGGGGACGTCGTGGACCCCGACGACGGTGATCTTGCCCTGGGACCGGTCGTGCACGACGCCGGAGATGATCGGTTCTTCCATGGCTGCTTCCTCCTGGCCGGGGTGGGCGTCGGTGACCCAGGTGCCTTCCTTGTCCGAGAACGAGGAGCGGACGTGGAGCGGCACGTTGTAGCGGCGGGCGAACTCCACGGCGCGCAGGTGCAGGATCTTCGCACCGTTTGCCGCGAGCTCAAGGGTCTCCTCATAGGTGAGGTGATGGATCTTACGGGCGGCGGACGCCACCCGCGGGTCCGCGGTGAAGACGCCGTCGACGTCGGAGTAGATCTCGCAGACGTCCGCCTTCAGGGCGGCGGCGAGCGCGACGGCGGTGGTGTCCGAGCCGCCACGGCCGAGCGTGGTGACGTCGTTGAGCTCGTTGACGCCCTGGAAACCGGCCACGATCGCGACCTGCCCGTCCGTGATCGCGTGGGTGATGCGCTCGGGCACGACACCGACGATCGAGGCCTTGCCGTAGCGGGTGTCGGTGCGCATGCCGGCCTGCTGGCCGGTGTAGGAGCGGGCACGGACGCCGAGCTTGTCGATCGCCATCGCCAGCAGGGACATGGAGATGCGCTCACCGGCGGTGAGGAGGATGTCCATCTCACGGGCGGGGGCGTCGTCGGTGATCTGGGCAGCGAGGTCGAGCAGCTCGTCCGTGGTGTCGCCCATGGCCGAGACGACGACGACGACGTCGTCTCCCGCCCGCTTCGTCTCGACGATCCGCTCCGCGACGCGCTGCAGGCCGGCGGCATCGGCGACGGAGGAACCACCGAACTTCTGGACGACGAGGGCCACGTGCTGCTCCGAGGCTGTGTGGGGGGCGCGCGGCGTCGGGTGCGACGCCACCCGCTCTGCTGACCGGGCAAGTGTAGGCCCGTCTCACGGGGCGGTACGAAGGGGCGCCGCATGGTGGACCGGCGGCTCAGATCCAGTACTGCTGGACCGTCTGCCAGCCGAGGCGGATCACGAGCGCGCCCACCACGACGATGAAGATCACCCGGACGAAGCCGCTGCCGCGCGCTACGGCCATGCGGGCGCCGATGTACCCGCCGACGAGGTTGGCGGCACCGACGAGCACGCCGAGGGACCAGATCACGGCCCCGTTGGGGACGAAGAAGACGAGCGCGCCGAGGTTGGTGGCGAAGTTGACGATCTTGGCGATCGCGGACGCGGGCAGGAACGCGTAGCCGAGGACGCCGACGAGCGCGATGACCAGGAAGCTCCCTGTGCCGGGCCCGAGCAGCCCGTCGTAGGCACCGATGAGTGCCCCGAGGCCGAGAGCGGTCCACACGTGGCGGTAGCCCGACCAGCGCAGCTCGGTGGCTCGGCCGACCTTCGGCCGGGCCAGGATCCAGGCGGCGACCACGACGCACGCCACGAGAATGATCGGGGTGAACGCCTGCGCGGGGATGCGGCTCGCGACCGCGGCACCGCCCACGGCCGTGCCGAACGCCGCCAGCGCCATCGGTGCCGCGGTACGCAGGTCCGGGCCCACGCGCCGGTAATAGGTCAGGGCGCTGACCGAGGTGCCCATGATCGAGCCGACCTTGTTGGTCGCCAGCGCCTGGACCGGCGTGATCCCGGGCACCAGGAGCAGCGCGGGGAGCTGGATGAGCCCACCGCCCCCGACGACGGCGTCGACCCAGCCGGCCGTCAGCCCGGCGAGGATCAGCAGCACGACGGCGAGGGCGTCGATCTCCAGGGGCACGGCGCCATCACACCACGACAGGCGGCCCACAGCCCCGCGGCACCACACCCATACATCCTTGCGCGGCACCACCCCACGCACCTCCCCCACGCGACACCACCCCCCCACACCTCCCCCACGCGACAGCACCCCCCCCCACACCTCCCCCACGCGACACCACCCCCCCCCACCTCCCCCACGG
>NZ_JBTSDU010000093.1:0-13022 GCF_054605595.1 Georgenia sp.
GACGTCCAGGAGTGCCGCCGTCGCGAGCACGACGACGGTGCCCTCCGCCGCCGAGGCGGCGTCGTGGTCCGCCACGGCCGGGACCGCGGCGCCGGGCGCGGCGAGCGCGGACTGCTCGACGGCCGTGACGGCGCGGGCGAGTTCGGCGGGCGTGATCGCGGCCGGCCCGGTGTCCAGCGCTGCGCTGGTGGCGCCGAGCGCGGTCCCGACGAGGGCGTACAGAGCGGAACCGGCGACGAGCCGGTGCGTGGGCCCCTGGGCTCCGACGGTGTCGCGCAGGGCGGCCAGGCGCCGGTGGGTGTGGACGATGCCCGCCGCGGCCCCCGTCAGCAGGATCACCGCATCGGAGTCGGGCTCGGGCTCGGCGGGCAGCGCGGCCCCGGCCGCGGCGAGGACCGCGCCCCGCGCGCGGAGCTCCCGCACGGAGCCGAAGATGCCCAGGGCTCGCCGTCGGGAGTGCGCGGTGCGCGGCGGGAGGTGGTCGACGAGGCCGCCCTCGCCCACCACGCGGCCGTGCCGGCGGTAGACGATGAACTTCTGCCCGGGCAGGCCCAGGAGGCGAGCCGCGACGATGGCACGCTCGATGCCGATGATGTGGTCCGGCGCCTCCGCTTCGACCGCCCGGATCACGCGGTGCAGCCCGAGCACGCCCAGGCCGGAATCGGCGAGGATCACGACGGCACCCAGGCGCAGGCACGCGAAGGCCGCCGTGGTGAGATCGGCGCCGGGGGTGATCAGGAGGCTGACGCGGTGGCCCGGCCGTACCCCGGCGTCGGCCAGCCCGAGGGCAAGATGGTGGACGCGGACGGCCAGCTCGGACCAGGACGACGCGCCCGGGCCGGAGTCGGTCAGCTCGACGACGGCCGGCGCGTCGGAGTCGGCCCGCTCGGACAGGACCGCGTACAGGGGCCGGAAGGCCCGAGCCGCCGGGCCGGGGGCGTCCGCCGCGGTGGGTCCGGGCCCGGGGGCGTCCGCAGCGGGGGCGCTGCCGGCAGCCCCGTCGCCTCGTGGCCGCTGGCCGTCGGTGAATGTCGCATCTCCGCCGCTCATCACGAGCCAAGTTTACGGAGGTGGCCCCTGGTGGCGCACACCCGCCTCGATGGGCAGCGCGAGCAGGCGGAACACCGTCTCGACGGCGCGCTCGAGGTTGGCCGCGCCGGCGGCGAGGGCGGTCGGCAGGTCACCGACGGCCCGCACGATGGGCACGAGCGCGGTGAACCCGTGGTCGTAGAGTGCCTCGGCGCCGGTGCCGACGTGGCCGGCGAAGGCGATCACCGGGACCCCGTGCCGGGCGGCGGCCCGGGCGACGCCGTACGGCGTCTTCCCCCGTAGGGTCTGCCCGTCGATGGCGCCCTCGCCGGTGAGGACGAGGTCGGCACCGGCGAGCTGCTCCTCGAGACGGGCCGCGCGCATCACGACGTCGACGCCGCTGCTCATCGTGGCGCCCAGGGCCAGGAACGCCGCGCCGAGACCACCGGCGGCACCGGCCCCGGGCACGTGGGTGACGTCCCGGCCCGTGGCCCGCTCGAGTGCCCGGGCCCATCCGGTCAGCGCGGCGTCGAGGTGGGTGATCATCTGCTCGGTGGCGCCCTTCTGCGGGCCGAAGACGGCGGTGGCACCGTCGGGGCCGAGGAGCGGGTTGGTGACGTCGGAGGCGATCTCGATGTCGACGCCGGCGAGCCGGGGGTCGAGCCCGGTGAGGTCGAGCGTGGTGAGGTGGGCGAGCGCTCCCCCACCGCCGCGCAGTGGGGCGCCGTCGCCGTCGCGGAGGTCGGCGCCGAGCGCCTGGAACATCCCGGCGCCGCCGTCGTTGGTGGCGGAGCCACCCAGGCCGACCAGGAGCCGATGTGCCCCGCGGTCGAGGGCGTCGCGGATCATCTCGCCGACGCCACCCGAGCTCGCGGCGAGCGGGTCGCGCTCCTCGGGGGCCAGCAGGTGCAGTCCTGCCGCGGCGGCCACCTCGACGATGGCCAGGCGGTCCGTGGCCACGTAGCCGTACCGAGCCGTGATGGGCCGGCCGAGGGCGTCGTGCACGGCGACCTCGACGACCTCGCCCCCGGTCGCGGCGACCAGGGCGTCGGTGGTGCCCTCGCCGCCGTCGGCCATGGGGACGCGCACGCATTCGGCATCCGGCAGGACGGCCCGGATGCCGCGGACCATGGCCTCGACGGCCTCGGGCGCGGTCATGGACTCCTTGAAGGAGTCCGGGGCCAGGACGATCTTCACGGCTTCCCTTCCCGGCCGACGTCGGCATCCGGCACCGGTGTCGGCTCCGGCCGTCGTCTGCACTGTTGTCGGTTGTCAGGTGTCGGTCGCCGTTCGCCGACGGCGCCGGCTCCGGTCGCGGGCGTCACCGCTACCAGTTCAGGTCGGCGTCCTCGTCGCCGTCGAGGATGGCCGTGGTCTCGTCGGTGGGGTCGAGCGGGTGCCGCAGGAGGAAACGGATCGCGACGAAAAGGCCACCCCACACGAGGGTGATCGCGACGATCATCATGATGATTGCGACGGTGGTCATCGCCGGGCCTCCGGGCTGCTCTGCCCGCCGCGGTGCGCGGGCACGCCCGCGAAACCGGGAAGCGGGTCGGGGGTGAAGTCGTCCACCGGGCGGCGCCAGCGGACCAGGGTGTAGCCGAACGCGGCCAGGACCATGGCGCCGATCGTGCTCCAGCCGACGATGTTCACGAACGTCCACGGGTAGTCGCCGTACGGCGTGGTGACCAGGTCGACGACGGTGGTCACCAGCATGTAAGTGAGGGCGATCGGCACGACGAGACCGACGAGCACGCGCCACCAGGCGCCCACTCGGGCGGTGGAGACGGCGTTGAGGTGCGCCTGCAGCTCGGGCAGCTTGCGCAGCCCGAACCCGGCGATGAGGCACATGAGGATGGCGGACGTGACCACGCCGATCTCGTTCGTGTAGTGGTCGACCGTGTCGAGCATCGCCAGCGACGACGTCGTCGAGAAGAGGGCGAGCGAGATGAGCATGCACACGCCACCGATCAGGGCGGAGACCTGCACGCGGCTGAGCCCGAACTTCTCCTGGAACGCCGCGGAGATGACCTGCATGATCGACAGCAGGGACGTGAAGCCGGCCAGCGTCAGCGACCCGAAGAACAGGACGCCGAAGATCGGGCCACCCGGCATCATCGAGATGATCTGGGGGAAGGTGATGAAGCTGAGCGCCACACCGGAGATGCCCTCCAGCTCCCCGACGGAGATGCCCTGCTGGAACGCCATGAAACCGAGCGTGGAGAACACCCCGATGCCGGCGAGGACCTCGAAGGAGGAGTTGGCGAAGGCGGCGACATAGGCGACCGGCACGAGGTTGGAGCGCCGCCGCAGGTAGCTGGAGTAGGTGAGCATGATGCCGAAGGCGATGGACAGCGAGAAGAAGATCTGGCTGTAGGCGGCGATCCACACGCCGGGGTCGGCCAGCGCCGCCCAGTTCGGGGTGAAGAAGGCGTTGAGGCCGTCCAGGGCGCCGGGCAGGAACACCGCACGCACCACGAGGACCACGAAGAGCACGACCAGCAGCGGCAGGAACACCTTGTTCGCCCGTTCGATCCCCTTGGCCACACCGAGCGCGAGGATCACGAGCGTGACGACCCACAGCACCAGCATGGGCCAGAAGATGCCACCGACGATGTCGGCGGTGATCGTCGGGCCGGCGTCCTCCAGGAAGCTGCCGATGAAGAAGCCGCCCGGGTCGTCGCCCCAGGCGAGCGAGAGCGAGAAGCCGATGTACCGGATCGACCACACGATGATGACCGTGTAGTAGGTGGCGATCACGAATGCGATGGCCACCTGGAACCAGCCGAGCGGTTCGAACCGCTTGCCCAGCCGCCGGAAGACGGCGGGCGCCGAACCGCGGAAGCGGTGCCCGAGGGAGTAGTCGAGCAGCAGGATCGGAACACCTGCCGTGAGGAGGGCAACGAGGTAGGGGATGAGGACCGCCCCACCGCCGTTGTCGTAGGCGATGGCGGGGAACCGCCAGATATTGCCCAGCCCGACCGCGGAGCCGATCGCGGCCAGCAGGAAGCCGAGCTGACCCGACCACTGCTCCCGCTCGGTGTGCATCTTCGCCTTGCTCATCGTCATCTTTCCCTCAGGTGTACCCACCGCGATGGGTCGGAGCTCGCCGGGACGGGAGGGGTCGCCTCCGTCTGCGCGCCCCAGTATCCTCACTGGGGACGGTTCGCGCGATCCCCTCCGCGATGTGGCCTCCGATCCGCCGGCCGGGCTGTGGCGTTTCGCACATTCCCGCCTACCCGGGTACGCAGTGCCATGCCGAGGTCGACGTCACGCGGCGGCACCGTGCCACCCCGTGCGAGCATGGCCCCGAACCACGACCCGAGGAGTTCCCATGGCCACCCCGCACATCGCCGCCGAGCAGGGCGACTTCGCCCCCGCCGTCCTCATGCCCGGGGACCCACGGCGCGCCGAGCGCATCGTGGCCCTGCTCATGCCGGACGCCCGCAAGGTCTCCGACGTACGCGGCATCGGCGCATACACGGGCACCGTGAACGGCAGGCCCCTGTCCGTGATGGCCTCCGGCATGGGCATGCCCTCGCTCGGCATCTACGCCAACGAGCTGTACGGGCAGTTCGACGTGCAGCGCATCATCCGGGTCGGCACGGGCGGGGCGCTCGCGCACTTCGTCAAGGTGGGCGACGTCGTCATCGCGCTCGGTGCGCACACGGACTCGGGGATGAACGCCCACCGGATCCCCGGGATCCACTTCTCCGCCGTCGCCTCCTACAACCTGGTCGCGGCCGCCGTGGCCGCGGCCGGCGGGGCCGACGACGTCCACGTCGCCCAGGTCGTCTCGCGCGACAACTTCTACGGCAACGCTCCCGAGCAGGTCCAGAAGCTGGCCGAGTACGGCACCCTCGCCGTCGAGATGGAGGCCGCCGGACTGTACGGCGTCGCGGCCCAGCACGGCCGGGAGGCCCTGACCGTGCTGACCATCTCCGACCACCTCCTCGACGGTTCCCGGGACATGGACGCCGACGAACGCGAGAAGAACTTCGAACGAGCGCTCACGCTGGCGGTTGCCGCCGCGCACTGCTGACGGGCACCACGCACCGCCGGTCCGGCGCCCGAACTCCGACCCGGTGCCTGCGGTCGACCAGGCACACCAAGCGGTGACCCGTTGCACGCCAGGGAGCCGGGTAGCACACTGGTGAGGTCAACGCATCCAGTGCCGAAGCCGGTGATCTCCGATGATGGCGTCCGATCAACCAGACATGCTGCCGATGCTCGGGCGTGGCAAGCATCGCAACCCGCGTCGCGGTGCCTGCTTCATGGAACTGGCCTCGTTCCTCGCCGGTGAGCGGTGGAGCGACCGGCCCGGGTGCACGCACCCGCTGCTCGCGCATCTCGCGCGTCTGGTCAACGACTGCACCAGCGACGAGGCACGCCCGCTGCTCGCGCCGCTCATCCCCTCGATGATCGGCCTCACGAGCACGGACCCGCGCTGGAACCACGAGATCGCCCTCCTCGCGGCCATCACGGCGCTGCCGGTGGTGGCCGAAGAGACCCAACGCGCGCTCGCCGTCGGCGCCCTGAGCGTGGACCGGATGCTGCGGACGGGCGACGGTCGATCCGGGGGCGAACTCCGTCCGTCGACGAAGGCCGCGCTCGAGGGGGTGCCCCTGGCCCACCGGTGGGCCGGGGACTTCATGGCGCACGGCGCGATCGGGCCCGTGCGCTATCACCCCGGCCCGGTCGTCCTGGATTTCGCCGTACCGGGCATCGCCACGGCGTGCGTGGCGGACGCCGACGTCATGCTGCGCGGGCTGCTCACGTCCGCGGTCGAACTGTGCGAGGACCTCGCGCGGGCTGAGCACCCCCGACCCGAACGACTGCCGGAGCCGCTCACCCCGGACCGCTGGCGTGGCGTGGTCGAGCCGGCAAAGCGCTGAGGACCGCCCACCAGAACTGCCCATCGAGGTCTGCCCCATTCGCGTCGATTCGGGACCGCTCGCCGGTAATCTCTGCAGGCAAGGCGACGAGAGGGTCGAGAACATGTCCCAGCAGCAGACTTCCGCAGGTACCGAAGCGTCGGTCCGCCGCGGCCCTGGCCGACCCCGCCACGCGGACACCGAGGCCCGTGCGTACCGCGCCGTGCTCGAGCTCTTCGGCCAGAAGGGCTGGTCGGGCCTCAGCCTCGACGGTGTGGCCACCCATGCAGGGATCGGCAAGTCCTCGATCTACCTGCGGTGGAAGGACAAACGCGATCTCCTCCTCGACGCCCTGCGCGACCTGGACACCCACCTGTACGCCCCTGCGGAGAACGAGCAGGTCGGCATCCGCGACTACCTCCTCGCCCATACCAAGGCCCGCGCCGAGCTCTACCTGGGCGAGCATGGCTCGGCGCTGGCCCATCTGTACTCGGCGGCCCAGGCGAACCCGGCCGAGTTCGAGGAGATCCGCAAGGAGGGCATCAGCCGAGGACTGCTCAGTTTCGCCAGCCGCATCGAACAGGCCGTCGAGGCCGGGGAACTCCCGGCCCACACTCCCGTCGACCAACTCCTGGACGCCATCGAGGGCGCGGTGCTGGTGCACATCATCCTCAGCACGCCGAGCAGCAAGGCGCGGCTGAAGGATGGCATCGACGACTATGTCACCACGCTCATCGACATCCAGCTCCGAGGGATCGGCGCGGAGGTCTGAGGGCCCGGCAGACCGGCCCGCTCCCAACCTGGCCCGGCCCCCTGCGGGACGAGGGGCCCGGGTCGCGCATCACGCGCCGGCGATGAGCCCCGCGTTCGGCGAACGCGACGTCCCCGCCACCGCGAGGCGCCGACCGGCCCGGACGACCGCCGTGTGCAATCGCTCGGCCTCTTCCTCGTCGAGGCTGCCGAGCACGGAGTCGGTCAGCCGGACCTGAAGCCCCTCGACCTGCCCGAGGACCACCTCACCCGCGGTCGTCGCGTGGATGAGCCCGGGTTCCCCGAACGGGGCGGACTCGTGGCGGTGACGCCCGAGCAGGCCCTTCTTGATCAGGCCGTCGCAGGTGGCGGTGGCCGCGGCGGCGGTCTGACCGGTGCGGCGGGCGACCTCCCGGGGGTGGTCGGCGCCCTCGTCGACGGCCTCGAGTGCCTGCAGCTCCCCGAGGCGGAGCCCGGTGAGCTGCTCGATGGTGCGGAACACCTGGTCTCGGGAGTCGCTGAGGTTCGACAGCCGGTCCACCAGCTCGAGCGTGTCCGCCAACCGTTCGCTGGGTTCGGCGCGGCGGACGGTCTGACGGACCGAGGCCGCACGGGTGTGCGGATCCGGCCGGTTCCACGGGGCGGGAAGGTTCGGCGGGGGCTCTGTGGGGCTGTCCTTGCGGTCCTTCTTCACACTCTGCTCAACGGGTGGTCACCGGCGCGTGTTCCCGGATCTACCGGTGCGCCATCGGCTGCCCGCCCGGCGCACCGTCCCGCAGCTCCTCCACGGCCCCGAGCTTCGCCACGTCGATGTCCGCCGCGTCCACGGCGGCGAGCCGCACCGGGGTGCGGCTGGTCAGCGTCCCAGCCCACGGCCGCGGGCCGAGGACCTCCCGCTCCCCGAGGACGGCGCCCGCCCCCACGTGCACGGTCTGCGCGTCGTGCTCGACCGCGACGACGCCGCCGAGGACCACGAACATCGCCCCGGCCGACTCCCCCGCCGTGGCGAGCACGGTCCCGGCCGGGACGTCCCGGAACCTGGGCGCCCGGCCGGCGCGGAGGATCCCGGTGAGCTGGCGTCCGAGTGCCTGCTCCGACGCGGTCACCACGGTGCGGGACTGCGGCGCGCCCCATGGGGTGCGGTGCGTGAGCGCCGCGCGGAGCCACTCGGCCTGGTCGGTGAGCCCGCCCCGGAGCGTGATGGTGCCGTCGGCGCCGTACACCCAGTGGCGCGGGAAGGCACTCGCCCCGGGCATGGCGACGTCGGCGGTGCCGTCGGAGCGCAGCGTGAGCGTGAGCGTGGTCCACACGAGGGGTGCCTGCCACAGCACGGGACCGTCCCCCTCGGTGCTCGGCAGCGGCACGCCGCAGCGGCCACCGAAGGTCTGCACCAGGTGCACCAGGCCGTCCTCGACGACCGGCTCCTCCCGCAGTGTCGGGAAACCGTACCCGCCGAAGGTGGCGCCGGTGTGGGGCAGCCGCACGGTGGTCGAGCCGACGACACCGCCCGGGCCCTCCGCGTACCCCCACGCGGTGGCCGCTCCGGCGTCGTCGAACTCCGCGTACCCGCCCAGCACGTTGGCCGACCGGAAGCGGTCGTCGGGCCGCAGGCGCTGGACCGCCGCGACGTCGGGTAGCGCGGCCAGGGGCGGGGTGCCGCCGTCGGTGAGCCCGACCTCGAGCCCGTGCCGCAGCCACGCGGCGACGGACTCCGCCGGGATCCACGACAACGAGATGGTGTGGGACTCGACCTTCATCGGGACCTCCGGAGCTCTCCAGCATGGTCCGGCCCATTGAACCAGCGCCCGGCCGACTCCGACACCCGGGCCACCGGGACGGGCCCGTCCAGCCGTCACGACGCCCGATTCGTCCTGGTCGCGCCGGCCGCGAGCGCGTACGTTCGCTCCCGTGACCCACGCCATCGAGGCGGTCGGCCTGTCGAAGCGCTACGGCGACGTCGTCGCGCTGGACGGCGTCGATCTTCACGTCCGCACCGGAACCGTCCTCGGCCTGCTCGGGCCCAACGGGGCCGGGAAGACCACGTGCATCCGGATCCTCACCACGCTGCTGCGCCCGGACTCGGGCACCGCCACGGTCGCGGGGGCGGACGTCCTGACCGAGCCGCGCACGGTCCGCGAGCGCATCGGCCTCTCCGGCCAGTACGCCGCCGTCGACGAGTACCTGACCGGCTTCGAGAACCTCGACAAGATCGGCCAACTCTACCACCTGCCCCGCCGGCGCAGCCGCGATCGGGCGCGGGAGCTGCTCGCCCAGTTCCGGCTCGAGGACGCCGCGGACCGTCCCGCGAAGACCTACTCGGGCGGGATGCGCCGTCGTCTCGACCTGGCCGGCGCCCTGGTGGCCGACCCCCCGGTGCTGTTCCTCGACGAGCCGACCAGCGGCCTGGACCCCCGCTCGCGCCTGGACATGTGGGAGATCATCCAGACGCTGGTCACGGGCGGCTCCACGGTGCTGCTGACCACGCAGTACCTGGACGAGGCGGACACGCTCGCCGACGAGATCGTCGTCATCGACCACGGCCGGCTCATCGCCCAGGGCACCGCCGACCAGCTCAAGGCGCAGGTCGGCGGTGAGCGCCTGGAGGTCCAGGTCTCCGACGTCACCCAGCTCGACGCCGCCGAGGCGCTGCTCGCCGACCTCGCGGTGTCCACGCCGACCCGCGACGAGCGCACCCGGCTGCTGGTCCTGCCCGTGCGTGGCGGGACCGGCCCCCTGGTGGACGCGCTGCACCGGCTCGACGGCGCCGCACTGTCGGTGGACGACATCGGCATCCGCCGGCCCACGCTCGACGACGTGTTCCTCGCCCTGACCGGCCGAGCCACGGAGGAGTCATGAACATCGCGACCGCGGTCCGCGACGCGCACGTCGTCGCCAAGCGCAACCTCATCAAGATCAAGCGGGTGCCCGACCTGCTGGTCTTCACCACGATCCAGCCCATCATGTTCGTGCTGCTCTTCGCGTACGTCTTCGGCGGGGCCATCGCCCCGGAAAGCGGTGGGGCGGCCTACCGGGAGTTCCTCATCGCGGGGATCTTCGCCCAGACCGTGGTCTTCGGTGCCACGATCACCGGCGCCGGGCTGGCCGACGACATCAAGAAGGGCATCATCGACCGGTTCCGCTCCCTGCCGATGAGTTCCTCGGCGGTGCTGGCCGGGCGCACCCTCTCCGACGTCGTCAACAATGTGCTCGTGCTCGTGGTCATGGGCCTGACGGGGCTGGTGGTCGGCTGGCGCATCCGCACGTCCGTGCCCGAGGCGCTGCTCGGCTTCGCGCTGCTGCTGGTCTTCGCCTACGCGATCTCCGGGATCATGGCGTGGGTCGGGATGATCGTCCCCACCCCCGAGGTGGTCAACAACGCCTCGTTCGTCATCATCTTCCCGCTGACCTTCATCGCGAACACCTTCGTCCCGCTCTCGACGCTGCCGGGGCCGCTGCGCACGTTCGCCGAGTGGAACCCCGTCTCGGCGGTGACCCAGGCGGCGCGGGACAACTTCGGCAACCCGGACCCGAACCCACTCACGCCCGCGCCGACGTCGTGGGCGTTGCAGAACCCCGAGCTGTACACGCTGCTGTGGGCCGGCCTCGTGCTGGTGGTCTTCGTCCCGCTCGCGACCTGGCAGTACCAACGCTCCACGCGCCGCTGACCGCAACCTCGACGCCGTGCACCGCCCACAGGCGGCACCCCACGCCCACAGCAGGCACCCGTCACGCAGTACGCACCCGCCGCCCGCGGCCGGCACCCGTCCGTCGTCGCTCAGCGCACCTGCACGTCGATCCGGTGCCAGCCGGTGGCGCCGTCGGGGACGACGCCGGCCCGCTCCCCGGTCTGCACCAGGCCGTCCCGGTCAGTGGCCCGCACCTCGAGGTGGTGCGACCCGGGCGGGGCGTCCCACCGGTACACCCACTGACGCCACGCGTCGACGTGGACGTCGGTGGCGAGCTCGGCGGGCTCCCACGCGCCATCGTCCACCCGTACCTCGACGGCGGCGACACCGGTGTGCTGGGCCCAGGCGACGCCGGCGACGACGACCTCGCCGGCGTCCACCGCGCGGCCGCGCGGGACGTCGATGCGCGAGGAGAGCTTGACCGGTCCGCGCGGGGACCAGCCGCGGTCGGTCCAGTACGCGGTCTCGTCCGCGAACCGGGTGACCTTCAGCTCGGTCACCCACTTGGTGGCCGAGACGTAGCCGTACAGTCCCGGCACCACGAGGCGGACGGGGTACCCATGCGCGGCCGGCAGCGCCGTGCCGTTCATCCCGACGGCGACCAGGGCGTTGCGCTCGTCGGTGAGCACCTCCAGCGGTGTGGAGGCGGTGAAGCCGTCGGCGCTGCGGGAGAGCACCATGTCCGCCCCGGGCAGCGGGCCGGCGCGGGCGAGCAGCTCACGCACGGGCAGGCCGAGCCAGCGGGCGTTGCCCACGAGCTCGCCACCGACCTCGTTGGACACGCAGCACAGCGTCACCCAGGCCTCGATCAGCGGGGCGGCGAGCAGCTCGTCCCAGGTGAGCCGGACCTCCTGCTCGACCAGGCCATGGACCCGCAGCTCCCACGTGGCCGCCTCGACCTGGGGCACGAAGAACGCGGTGTCGATCCGGTAGAAGTCCGCGTTCGGCGTCTGGAAGGGCGCGACCCCCTCGACATTCACCTCGGCCCCGGCCGGCGGGGCGGGCACCGGGCTCGCCGGGGCAGGCAGGGCCACCGGCGCGGGTGCGGGGCCGGCGCGTGCGGTGAAGGCGCGGTTCGCGCCCGCCCCGGCGAGCGCGACGACCGCGACGGCGCCCGCGCCCTGGAAGAGCCGGCGTCGGTCGAGCACCTTCCGGTCGACCATGGCCCGAGCGGGGTCCGGTGCGGCGTCGGGGGCGAGGAGGCCGGTCAGGGCCGCCGCCCCGGCAGCCGTGGCGGCGACGACCGGCCATGCCGCGACGAGGCCGCCCTCGGGCCGGGACGCGGTGGCGAGCGCGGCCACCGCCCCGATCAGGAGGACGACGCCGGCGCCGGCCCAGCGGCGGTGTCGTTCCCGCCCGCCCGCCCAGGCGGAGAGCGTCACCATCACGGCCGCGATACCGACGCCGAGCGCGAGCTTGTCGTCGGTGGCGAAGAGGTCGATCGCGAGCGCCTTGAGCCACGACGGTGTCAGGTCGATGAACGCCTCGGCCACCGCCTCGACCGGGCCCGGGCCGCTGGTCGCGATCCGCACCAGCACCTCGGCGAGCGCGACCGCGGACCCGACGACGACCACGCCGAGCAGTGCCGCGTACCGGCGGCTCACCATGGGGTCGAGGCTACGCCTCGGGCACCGCCCCGGGGGGATCCCGACGGACCGCTCGGACGGGGGCCGGTCCCGGGCGTGGGTGCGCGGCGGCTCGGGCGCGCGGGCGCCGTCGAACTGGTCGAACCGGCGCTGCGTGGTCATACCGGGCCTGAGGGGCACCGGGTCGGCTGCGTGGTCGTCGGGCCCGGGGTGCGTCGTCGTGTTCTCGCTCAGGCGACCGGCGTGCCCACTCCGCCGACGCAGGTCGCACCCGGTTCGGGCGTCTGCTCACCCTGGAGGTACTTCTCCAGGAAGACCGGCAGGCGGGGGTCGGCGGCGTCGTCGAGCTCGAGCTGGCGCCCCCAGGCGCTCATGACCACGGGGGCGGCTACGTCCTCGTTCGGGGCGAGGATCGCGTATGCCTCACCCTGCACGGCCTCCGTGAGAAGGGCGACCTGGTCGGCCGGCAGCTCCGGGTCGTACGCGATCCACACGGCACCGTGCTCGAGCGAGTGCACCGCGTTCCCGGTCGGGACCGGCTCGTCGTAGATCCCGCAGTTCAGCCAGGCCGCGTCATGGTCGCCACCCGCCGGGGGGTAGCCAGGGTACTCCACCGCACCGGCGACGTGGTTCGCGCTCAGGCCGTCGAACTCCTCGACGCCATCGATGGGGGCGTCGACGGCGGCCTGGATCGCGGCCCGATCCCGGGAGGCACTCACGAGCGGCACCGCCACGGCCGCGACGAGGCCGAGGGTGACCGCGCCCGCGGTGCCGAAGATGATGGCCTTGCGGCGCCTGTCCTTGCCCGCAGCCTCGGCCCGCATCGCCGCTACCTTCGCCGCGCGGTCCTGGGTCTGCTGCTTGCGGTTGTTCACGGGGCTCCTCGCACATCCGGGCCAATACTTGTCCATTCAATTACCCGGCCACTCTAACCCGCGAACCCGGCCGCCCGGAACCCTACCACCCGATGCGCGCCGCTCGGATCACCGAACGCGACGCCGTCGTGCGCCGCACGTTTCGACGCCGACGGCGTCCCACTCCCCCACTCGCCGGTCATTCGCGACGTGGTGGCCTTAGCGGCGGTGGGCGCCCGGTCG
>NZ_JBTSDU010000094.1:0-13020 GCF_054605595.1 Georgenia sp.
CGACCCCACGCCCGGCGACCCCTCCGCCGCATCCCGCATGTCCGAGCCCGCACCCGGCGACGCGGTCGGCGATGTGGTCGCCGCACCTGCCGCGGCGCCCGGCCGCGGCGCGGTCGTGGCCGCGCGCCGTCGCCACCAGGCCGAGAACGTCTGCTCGGTGAACGTGACCATCTCCCGGCGCGGGTCCATCCCACCGAGCTTGAGCACGCTCCGGGCGAGCGGACGCACACCGAGCACCCGGTTGGTGAGGCGGGCCAGCGCCGGGACCGCGGTGACCAGGCGGGTCCACCGCGGCAGCTGACCAAGGAGGTAATGGTTGATCGGGCGCACCTTGCCCGAGTACGCACGGTGGAGCACCTCGGACTTGTACCTGGCCATGTCCGTACCGGTCGGGCAGTCCGCGCTGCACGCCTTACAGCTCAGGCACAGATCGAGGGACTCCAGCACCTCCGGAGAGTTCCAGTCCGTCACGAGCGAACCGTTCGTGAGCTCCTGGAGCACACGGGCACGGCCCCGGGTGACGTCCTTCTCGTCCTTGGTGGCCTGATAGCTCGGACACATGAACCCGCCGGCGCCATGGTTGTCCGCCCGGCACTTACCCACCCCGGTGCACCGGTGCACCGCGGTGGTGAAATCACCGCCGTCCTCCGCGAACGCGAAGCCACGCGAACGCGCCGTCACCGCGCGGGCATACGGGCGACGCAGGTCGGCGTCCAACGGCGCCGGGGCCACCACGACACCGGGATTCAGCCCCCCGGCCGGATCGAAGAGGGCCTTGACCTGCCCGAACAGGGCCACCACCGCGGGCGGATACATCCGCCCCAACAGCTCCGACCGGGCCCGGCCATCACCGTGCTCACCGGAGAACGAGCCGCCATAGGCGGCCACGAGATCCGCGGACGCCTCCAGGAACGCCCGCGAGGGACCCACCCCGGCGGGAGTCTCCAACGGCAGGTCGAGACGCACATGCACGCAGCCGTCACCGAAGTGCCCGTACAGCAGACCGTCGACGCCCCGGTCCGCCATCAAGGCGGTGAAGTCGCGCAGGTAGTCCCCCAACCGCTCCGGCGGCACGGCGGCGTCCTCCCAGCCCGGCCACGCCGGCGCACCGTCCGGGGTACGCCCACCCAACCCGGCACCGTCGGCCCGGATGCGCCACAGCGCCGCCGCCTGCGCACCCGCGGGAACGACCGCGACCGCAGAGGTACCGGCATCGGCAGCCAACGCACGCGCCCGGACCAGGACGTCAGCGCCGCTCTCCCCCGGCCCGGCACCGACCTCGACCAGGAGCCACCCAGCCCCGGCAGGCAACTCCGGCACCGCCGCAGACCCCCGGTGGCGGCGCACCACATCCACCAGGCGGGCGTCGATGCCCTCGACGGCCAACGGCTCGTGCGCCAGCAGGGCAGGCACAGCGTCCGCGGCCGCGGGCATGTCCGGGTAACCCAGCGCCACGACCACCGGGGCCGTGGGCACCGGGACCAGGTCGAGCGTGGCCCCCAAGACGCTCACGAGCGTGCCCTCCGAACCCACCAGCATCTTGGCCAGGGCCGTGCCGTGCTCGGGGAGCAGATGCTCAAGGGAGTACCCAGAGACCTGCCGCTTGAAGCGCCCCAGAGCCGTGCGGACCACGGCAAGGTTCCCGCGCACCAACTCCTCCAAACCCGGGACGACGGCGAGCGCACCCACCCCGGCACCGGCAGTGAACCGGCGCCCGGTACCATCCACGACATCGAGATCGGCGACATTGTCGGCCGTGCGCCCGTACGCCACAGCATGCGGACCACAAGCATTGTTACCGATCATGCCCCCCAGGGTGGCCCGGTTCTGCGTGGACGGATCCGGCCCGAACCGCAGCCCGTACGGTGCGGCCGCAGCCTGCAGATCAGACATGACCACACCAGGCTGGACCACCGCGCTGCGGCCGACCGGATCCAGCGAGACGATCCGGTTCATGTACCGCGAGAAGTCCAGCACGACACCAGTACCGATCGCGTTACCCGCCACGGACGTACCGGCCCCACGGGCAGTGACCGGGACACCCAGGCGACGGGCGACATCCAACGCGGCAAGGGCGTCATCCACGTCACGCGGGGCCACCACCACCCGAGGCGGGACACGATAGTTCGACGCATCCGTGGAATACTCCGCCCGACGACGCAGCGAATCGTCCACCTCACCATCCACCACCACGCGCAAGGCAGCGACGACGTCATACTCGGTGACCGTGCTCAGGTCAGCATCTGTCAAGATATGTCCCTTTCTCTCCGCGAAGTGCGGCAGTTGCTACGGCGTCGGCCGATCGGTGTCGAATGCTCGTCCGCTGATCAGGCTCGGACGACTCATCCGCCGATCAGCCTGGGAGCCGTTGTCAGGTCGCGGTCATGACCTTGCTCGCGATGAGGCGGGCGATCGGGATCGCCGACGTTGCGGCCGGTGATGGTGCGTTGCAGACATGCAGTTGCCGCTCGGTCGACCGGAGAAGGAAGTCCTCCACCGAAGTGCCGTCGCGTCTGAGGGCTTGTGCCCGGATGCCTGCTGGATAGGGCAGGAGGTCTTCCATCGTGAGCGACGGACAGTACTTGCGAACGAGCTCGAGGTACCCGCGGGGAAAGATCGAGCTGCGCATCTCGTCCGCACCGGTTCTGAGGTTGTCCTTCGCGAAGCGCCAGAGCCCCGAGAAGGTGAGGAAGCGTGCCACGTCACGCGGGGTGAACGAGCCGTGCGGGTAGCGTTCCCGCGAGAAGCCGAGCACCGCGTTCGGGCCGACCGTGATGCGACCGTCGATGGTCGGGCTCAGGTGGACGCCGAGGAACGGAAGATCTGGATCCGGTACGGGATAGATGAGCCGCTGGACGAGTCCCGACCGGTCGTGGGGCAACTGGTAGTACTCCCCGCGGAACGGGATGATCTGGAAGTCGATGTCGAGTCCGCCCATCGTCGCGACGCGGTCGGCCTGGAGGCCGGCGCAGGCGACGAGCCGGTGAGCCCGGTATTCGCCGGTGTCCGAGCTGACGACCACCACGCCTGAGGGGCCTGTGATCTCGCGAATACCGCGTACCTGTGCACGGGTGATGACGTGTCCGCCGAGCTGGACGACCTCGTGGGCCATCGCTCGCGCGATGGCGCGGAAGTCGACCACCCCAGTCTGCGGGGACAGTATGGCCGCCAGCCCCTGCACGTTCGGCTCCATCTCGGCCAGCCGGGCGCCGTCGACCCTCACCAGCTCGATGCCGTTCTGTGCGGCGCGTGCAGCCAGGACGGCCATGCGCTCGACCTCGACCGGATCGGTCGCGACGACCAGCTTGCCGATCGTGCGGTACGGAATGCCGTGCTCGTCGCAGAACTCCTTGGTCGCCCGCTCCCCCTCACGACAAAGCCGCGCCTTGAGCGAGCCGGGCGCGTAGTACAGACCGGCGTGGATGACGCCCGAGTTGTGACCGGTCTGGGCGGTGGCGACGTCGTCCTCCTTCTCGAGCACAAGCACCGACGAACCTGGCCGACGCCGCAACACCTCCCGGGCGGTCGCGAGACCGACGATGCCGCCACCGATGACGACAAGGTCGTCCATGTGTCGGCGACCCCCACCTCGATCCTCGCCGTGGCGAGCGTAGATACAACTCGACCGTTCCATCCTCACACCTTCCTCGTCCACGAACCACGGCGTCCCGCCGTGCCGGCCGTTGCTGGGGTTGCCGCCGGGTCAGCGACTCCCCTTCGTGCGCCGAGTACGCACCCGCTCAGGCATCGGCAGCCTCGCGCACCTCCTCTAGGCGGGGGAGGGAGTCGATGGCACCGTCGCGGGTGGTCGTCGCGGCGGCGACCCGGCTCGCCCACCTGGCGGCCGACGTGAGGTCCTGGCCCGCGAGGAGCCCGTCGACGAGGCCGGCGCAGAAACTGTCACCCGCGGCGGTGGTGTCCACCGCCGTCACCTCCTGGGCCGGCACGGTCACCGGCTCCCCGTGTTGCGGCATCACGAGGCACCCGTCGCCGCCGAGCGTCACCACCACGTCCCCAGGGAAGCGGAGCACGTGGACCATCGCGATGACGTCCTCGATCCGCTCAGGGGCCTCGGCAGCGTGTGCGAGCACGGCCAGCTCGAAGCGGTTGGGCACGAGCAGGTCGAACCGGTCGCGGATCTCGCTTGGCACCGCGACGGCCGGGGCGGGGTTGAGCACCTTCAGCCCGCGCGCCTCCCGGGTCACCGCCGCAAGCGCACCGAGCGGCGTCTCGCACTGGCACAGCACGGCGCGCGCGTCGCGGAACGTCGCGGCATGCGCCCGCACGAAGGCCTCGTCCACCGCGGCGTTCGCACCAGCCTCGATGACAATGGTCGACTCGGGCTGCTCCCACAGGATCGTCGCGGTGCCGGTGCCCACCAGGTTCCCGCCGAGCTCGGCCAGGACGGCGACACCGCGCACGTCCACGCCCTCGGCGGCGAGCCGCTCACGGAGCTGGTGTCCGGCCGGGTCCTGTCCGACGGCGCCAACCATGGCGACCGCGAGCCCCAGGCGCGCAGCCGCCACGGCCTGGTTGGCGCCCTTGCCGCCTGGCGAACGCATGGCGCCGACGGCGCTGACCGTCTCTCCGCTGCGCGGGATCCGGTTGACGGTGAGCCTGATGTCCTGGTTCAGGCTACCGACGACGACGAGGTCGGTCATTCAGGCCCCCTGGGCGACGCTCACGCGGGCGTCGGTCTCCACCGATGCGCCGCCGGCGAGCCAGGTCACGGCCTGGGCGAAGAGCCGCTGGTAGCCGGGCCAAGCCATGAACTCCTCGGGTGCCCAGTGTGGGGAGATGTCGGAGGCGTAGGCCAACGTGCGGCCAGTGCCCTCGGCACGGACGGCGAGCAGGGGTCGACCCTCGACGGTGGCGAGCACCTCGGCGTCGGCCTTGGCGGTGAGCTTCTGGTAGCCGAGCAGGGCTGGCCAACGGGCGTCGAGGCCCGCGGTGATCTCGTGGGCGACGTCGGTGACCTCGCCCTCGACGCCTTCCGGGGTCTCGACCCGGTCGTCGTAGGGCAGGATCGTCACGGGCAGGACGGCCTCGATCGGGGTGTCGTGGTAGTTCGCCTTGGCCTGGAAGCCCTGGAAGCTCAGGTAGCCGCCGGCCATCATGAGGCCGCCCCCGCGGCGCACCCACTCGGCGAGGACCTTGAGGCGGTTCGGGAAACGCTGGCCCTGGTTGAACACCACGGGGGGTAGCAACAGGGAGTTCGCACCGATGTCGGAAAGGATGACGACGTCGTAGGCGTCGAGCTTCTCCACCGTCTCCGGGAAGTCCGTGGCGACCAGGTGCGAAGGAAGGTGCGTGACCTCGTGCCCGGCGCCCGCCAGCGCCGCGACCAGGCGCTCGCAGCCCACCTCGAGTTGGGCGTGGGGGAAGGCGTCGTAACCCTTGTAGTCGGTGGCGGCGTTGATCCACGTCTCGCCGGCCAGCAGGACCGTGCTCATGGGTTGCTCCTCGGTGTGTTCGGGTGGTTCTCGGCAGGGGAGCCGAGCAGGGGGTGGTTCGGGAAGGTGCGATGCGTGCGCCGGACGATGTCAGCGGGGCGGTGCGCCGTCCAGGCGCCGTGGTGCGTCCCCGCTGCGCAACTCGGCCGGGAGGAGTTCCTCCGGGAAGCCTTGGAAGCTAATCGGCCGCAGCCAACGGCGGATGGCGGTGGCGCCCACGCTGGTGTGCGTAGACGTCGATGCCGGGTAGCTGCCACCGTGGTGGGTCGCCCACCCGACGGCGAGTCCCGTGGTGGGGGCACCCCAGACCAGGCGTCCGACGAGGGGGGTCAGGCCGGCGACGAGGGCCGCGACGGCGTCGGCCTCGTCGGGCTCGGCGTGCACTCCCGCGACGAGTGCGGCCTTCAGGGAGGCAATGACCTCCACGACCTCGGCCACATCCCGGTAGCGCAGCACGAGGGAGACGGGCCCGAACACCTCCTCAAGCCCGGCGCCGGAAGCGGCCGAGGCGCTCGTCTCCACCAGCAGCGGCCACACCGCTGCGTCCTGGCCGGGCAGCGCACCGGCACGGACGACGGCCCCCGGCAGACCAGCCAAGGCCAGCGTGCCCTCGCCGAACTGCCCGCGCACCGCGTCGTTGAGCAGTGTCACGGCGTCGGCGGTGTCGACGGCCGCCGCGATCACGTCCAGGACGGCGTCACCCTCGGGACCGGTCGGTAGCAGTATGAGGCCGGGCTGGGTGCACATCTGGCCACCGCGCCGGGTCATGGAGTCCGCGAGCAGGTCGCCGACCTGCTGGGCGCGCCGGCCTGCAGCACCGGTGGTCACGACGACGGGATTGAGGCTGCCTAGTTCGCCGTAGAACGGGATGGGGTCCGCCCGGTTGACGCACAGGTCGTGCAACGCCCGCCCGCCGCGCACCGAGCCGGTGAAACCGACCGCGCGGACCGCCGGCGCGGTCACGAGGAGTGCGCCGGCCTCGAAGCCGCGCACGAGCGACACGACCGCCTCGGGCAAACCCAACCGGCGCAGCGCCGTGCGCAGGGCGTCCAGGACGGCGCGGCAGGTGAGCGGGTGGGAGGGGTGCTCCTTGACGACGACGGCGCACCCAGCGGCCAGCGCGGACGCCGTGTCCCCGCCAGCCACCCCGTAGGCGAACGGGAAGTTGCTGGACCCGAAGACGGCCGCGACACCGAGCGGGAGAAGCATGCGGTGCTGGGTCTCCGGTCCGCGGTCGGTGTCCGTGGCCAGCTCGAGGTAGGCGCCGTCACGGAGCACGTCGGCGAAGAACCGGAGCTGGCCGGTGGTGCGGCCAACCTCAGCCCGGAGCATGTCGGCACCGAGGTGGGTCTCCGCGTCGGCGAGGTCAACCAGTGGCTCAGACGCGGCGTCCAGCTCCTCGGCCATGGCCTCGAGCATGCGGGCTCGCTCATCCCGGGAGGTCGCCGCGAGGACGCCGGTGGCTGTGCGGGCAGCCGCGACGACCTCCGCGACGGTGGTGGCGTCATCATCGGGGAGCGTGGCATGAGCGTGCACAGTCATCGGTGTTCGCTTTCGGTGACGGGTGGGTGGATGGGGTGACGTGGTTCGAGTAGTGACGGGTGAGCGCCGACTAGCCCAGCGACCGCAGGCGCTCGTGCGCGGAGGTGGCCGGGTCGAGACCAGGCACGAGGTCCTTCACGATCCCGACGGCGACCGTGTAGGCGGGGTTGACGAGGTTACCCACGCGCGTCTCGCAGGCCTGCGAGACGAGCTGGTAGGCGTCAGGAACCGGAAGTCCGGAGATGGCAGCGACCCACCGGGTCAGGGCGTGCACGGCCACCCGTGCGGCGTCCTCGAGGGGGCGGCCCCACCCGACGGCAATGAGCTGGGAGTCAGTCTCGATGCGCGGCGCAGCACCGAGCCCGTCATCGGGCAACACCTCGGTCACGAGCCGGGTCCGCACTGCTGCCTCGACGGCGGTGCCGGCGAACTCGCCGTCGCCCTGGGTAAGGTGGCCGTCGCCGACGTGCAGCAACGCCCCCGGCTCGTTGACCCGCAGGTACAGGGTGGCGCCCGGTCCGAGTACGGGCAGGTCGAGGTTGCCGCCGAAGGCACCGGGCACCACGGAGGTGCGGATCTCGCCGTGGGCGGGGGCGACGCCGACGGTGCCGAGGAAAGGCCGCAGTGGCACCCTCAGTTCCGGACCGGCGGGGGTGGGCGAGGTGAGCGTGCCGGTGGCCTCGTCGACGGTCCAGATCCACACGCGCTCGTCGATCGCGCGCTGGATGTTCGGCGAGGCCGCGGTGCCCGACAGCGCCCCGAAATCCGGGGAGAGCGTAGAGACGCCCCATTCCCGCAGCGGCGAGACGTCGAGGAGGTGCACGGCGAGGATGTCGCCGGGCTCGGCGCCGGTGACCGCGATGGGGCCGGTGAGCGGGTTGACGTACGGGAACGGGGCGACCTCGCGGGGCCGGCCGTCCACCGAGTCCAGGCGCCCGGAGAAGGCGTCCTCGCACTCCACCTCGATCACGGTGCGGGGTGCGATAGTGACGCGCGCAGGGGCGGCGCCGAGATGGAACAGCGCGTGCTGTGGGTCGTAGCCGAGCACGCTCATGCGTTCGCCCGCTCGCTCAGCAGCGCAGCGGCGGTCGCGAGGAACAACTCCGGCTCATCGCGATGGACGCTGTGACCCGCCTGGGGAGCGATGACGAGGCGTTCCTCCCCGACCTCCCTGCGCAGCCGCTCGACGTCGGCGGGCGGGACGAACCGGCTCTCACCGGGCAGGACCCACATGGTGGGCGTGAGCGCTGCGACGCAGGCGGCGTCGTCGCGCAGGTCCCAAGGGGCATTGCCGGCGAAGGCGGCACGGGCACCGTCCCAGTTGACCTGCTCCAGGGAGAGCACCTTCCAGGCGGCGTCGAGCCGACTCCAGCCGGGGTTGGCGGCGAGGACGCCGTCCACCGAGCGCGGGATGCCGGATTCGTCGGTTGTGAGCATCGCGGTGGGCACCGCGGCGTCGGGCTGGTAGGAGACCGGGTCCTCCAGCAGTAGGCCGCCGGGGGTGAACAGCCCGTCAAGCACGCCCCGCTGGGCGAGGTAGCCGCCGAAGGAGTGCCCGACGAGCAGGGCGGGGTCGCTGGGCACGGACTCCTGCAGATCGCGCAGCAGCGTTTCGTAGTCGAAGGGCCCCTCTGCCGGAGAATCGCCGTGACCGCGGAGCTCAGGGGCGTGCACATGCAGGCCCAGGCTGGCCAGAGCCGGGCCCATGTGCACCCAGGCGCCGGCGTTGGCGGTGATGCCGTGCAGCACCACGCAGGTGGGCTCGCCCTCGGTGCCCCAGGTCCGCACGTTGAGCCTCATCGCGCACCTACCTGTCCGGCCAGGGCCGCGGCCCGGTCCGCGGCCACGCCGACGCCGGCGAGGCTCGCCAGGAACGCGGCGCGCACCCGATCGGTGTCCAGGGCGAGGACGACGTCGACGTTCGCCGGCTCGGGTGACTTCCCGGCGAGGTCAACGACGGTGCGGCCGTAGGTGAGGCGGCCCTGGGTCTCCACGTCAACGCGGGCGCGCATCGTGGTGGCCAGGGTGGGGTCGGCGGCCAGCAACACCGCGGTGGGGTCGTGCAGGGGGGCGTGCTCTCGGGCGAGCGGACCGGGTCCGGAGCGGTGGGTGCCCACCAGGGACGAGAGCAGCTCGTGGGCGAACGCGGCGGGCGGGGTGGCGCGTGTCGCCACGTCGGAAAGGAGCGCGGGGGTGATCCCGATCTCGCCGGTGGCGTCCACCGGGACCATGGTCAGCGGCAGGCCCGCGCCATAGACGACGGCGGCGGCCTCGGGGTCGCACAGGATGTTGAACTCCGCGGCGGCAGACTTGTTGCCCAGCCCCCACGCGCCGCCGAGGGTGATGACGTGGCCGATGTTTGCCGCCAGGCCGGGGTGGCGGCGAAGGCCGAGGGCAAGGTTGGTCAGCGGTCCGGTCAGCACGAGAGTGGCGCCCGGGTGGGCGGCGAAGGTCTCCGCGAGCACGTCGACGGCGTGGCGCGGGTCGAGTTCGACAGCGGGCAAGTCGTCCCGGTGACGGTCCAGTCCGGTCTCGTGGTCGAGGATGCCGGCGAGGATCTGCTCGCGCACAAGAGGCCGGGTGCTGCCCGCAGCGACGGGCACGTCGAGCCCGGCGACGGCCACGGCGATGGCGGCGTTGTGAGCCGTCTCCTCCGCCACCAGGTGCCCAGCCACCGTGGTCACGGCGAGCAACTCGATGCCCGGGTGCCCGGCCGCCGTAAGGATGGCGAGGGCGTCGTCGTTCGCTGGGTCGCAGTCGAGGACGATCTTCGTGGTCATGCGTTCACCGTCTCTAGGGTCGTCGGGGTGGTCGTGATGGTGCGGCGCCGCCGCTTGAACAGCCTGGAGCGGCCGATCACGAGCGCCAGGATGGCGGCGATGTAGGGCAGAGCCAGCACGAGCTGCGCCGGCAGGTCGATGGCCTGCAGCCGGTCCCCCGCCGCGCCGGCGGCGCCGAAGAACAAGGAGGCACCAGCCGAGCCGAGCGGCGTCGCTCCCCCGAAGAGCATCGCTGCCAGGCCGAGGAAGCCGCGCCCGCCGGTCATGTCCGGCAGGAAGAAGTGGAGCGTGGCCATGGACAGCTGCGCACCTGCCAGGCCACCGAAGACGCCGCTGAGCAGCATGGAGACCATACGGGTGCGCCAGATGCTGATGCCCGCCGCGGTCGCGGCGGCCTCGTCCTCGCCGACGGCGCGCAGCGCGTAGCCGTAGCGGGTGTGGTGCAGCAGCAGCACGGAGAACGGCACGAGCAGGACGGTGGCGTAGACGATGATGCTCTGCCCGTTAAGGGCAGGCCCGAGGACGGGGATCGCGCCGAGCCAGTCCTCCTGGATCACCCACAGGTCTGGGAAGCTCTCGGGGCGCAGGCCGCCGGGGCTGGTGTAGACCCGCTCGAGGAGGAACACCGTGACGCCGGCCGCCAGGAGGTTCAGGCCGAGCCCGGCCACCAGCACGTTGGCGTGCAGCCGGAAGGTCACCACGCCCATGACAAGGGCGCCGAGCAGGCCGGCGGTGACGGCTGCGAGGATGGCCAGACCGATCGAGCCGGTCACCTGACCGACGGCGATGGCGGCGAAGGCGCCGATGAGCATCATGCCGTCGACTCCGACATTGAGGACGTTGCCGCGCATGGTGAACATCGCGGCGAGCGCAGCGAGCAGGATCGGGGTGGTCTGGACGACCGTGGCGAAGAGGAAGTCGTTCATCGGGCCACCTCCGTGCGGCGACGGCGACGTCGTCGGATCTCGACGGTCATGATCAGGACGAGGACGCCGGTGAGGAGGTCGACCAGGGACCGGGGGACGCTGGTCTCGATCTGCATGAGGGCGGAGCCGTTGATCATCATGGCGTAGAACAGGGCGGCGAAGATGACGCCGACCGGGTGTGTGCGGGCCAGCAGTGCGACGGTCAGGCCGATCAGCCCCAGTTCGGGCGAGAAGTTCTGCTCGAACCGGTGGCCGGTGCCGAGCACGTAGAGGGCACCGGCGAGGCCCGCGAGGCCACCGGAGAGCATCATGCCGAGGATGACGTTCCGCTTGGCGTTGACCCCGACGGTCTCGGCGAAGCGCAGGTTCGTACCGGCGGCACGCAGATCCGCACCCCAGACGGTGCGGAACAGCAGGATCCAGGCTGCCGGGACGAGGATGACGGCGATGAGGAACCCGATGCTGACGTTGGGCAGGCCGGGGATCGAGCCCAGGAAGGACTGCTCGGGGAGCATCTTGCTGGTCGCGCCGTAGGCCTCGGGATCGCGCATCGGGCCGGCCACGAGGTAGCCGGTCAGCAGCATCGCGATGAAGTTCATCATCAAGGTGATGACCACCTCGTCGATGCCCATGGCGACCTTGAGCACGCCGGGCACCCAGCCCCAGATCGCGCCGGCCAGGACGGCAGTGGCCACGCAGGCCAGGATGAGCAGCGGGCCGGGCAGGGTGGGCAGGGTGAGGCCGACGGCGGCGGCGCTGATCGCGCCGACGTAGAGCTGGCCCTCACCGCCGACGTTGAACACGCCGCCACGGAAGGCGAAGACGATGCCCAGACCGATCAGCAGGATCGGTGTCGTCCGGTTGAGCAGATTGCCCACGGCCTGCGGGCTGGTGAAGTTGCCGAGCAGGAGCTCCTGGTAGGCCGCCACGGGGCGGTCCGAGACGGCCACGACGATGACGAAGCCGATGAGGAGGGTCAGCAGGACGGCCAACAGGGGTTGGCGCATCGCGAGGGCGATCCCCTTGAGGCGGGTGGTGGTCATGCGGCTGCCTCCGTCGCGCCGGTGTTCATGAGCAGGCCGATGTGCTGCTCGGTCGCCTCTCGGGCGTCGAGCACGTCGACCAGGGCGCCCTCGAACATCACCCCGATGCGGTCCGAGAGGGCGAAGACCTCGGTCAGCTCGGAGGAGATGAGCAGCACCGCGCACCCGCGGGCGGCGGCGGCGAGGATCTGGTGATGGACAAACTCGCTGGCGCCGATGTCCACTCCGCGGGTGGGCTGCGCCACGACGAGCACCAGGGGCCGGCCGGCGAGCTCACGGGCGATAACGACCTTCTGCATGTTGCCGCCGGAGAGGTCGCCGACCGGGGTGGTCGGCCGGGCACCGCGGATGTCGAACTCGTCGATGCATTCCTGGGCCCAGCCGTTAAGGTCCCCGGCGGAGACCAGTGCGCCACGGACGAGGCCGCACTTGTGGTAGTTGGAGATGGCCAGGTTCTCGGCCACCGACATCACCTTGCTGAGGCCGCGGTCGAGCCGGTCCTCCGGGATGTGCCCGATGCCGGCAGTGCGTAGCTGGGCCGCGGTCCGGGCGGTGACGTCCGTCCCGGTCAGGGAGAAGGTGCCGGTGCTCGCGCGACGCAGCCCCGTGAGCACCTCCGCCAGCTCGGTCTGACCATTACCCTCCACGCCGGCGATGCCGAGGATCTCGCCCGGGCGCAGGTCGAAGGAGACCCGGTCCAGCGCGTTACGGCCCTCGGTGTTGACGTACGTTAGGTCCCGGACGGTGAGCACCGGCGCGGCGCCTGTGTCCGTGGTGGCATCCTCGGTGCGCTTCTCGGTGAGGAAGACCGAGCGGCCCACCATCTCCTGGGCGATGTCCTCGGTGGTGACAGCGGCGGTGGGGTGGGTGCCGACGCTCAGTCCGCGACGGATCACGGTGACCCGGTCGGAGAGCGCCTTGACCTCGCGCAACTTGTGGGTAATGAAGAGGATCGTGCGGCCCCGGTCGCGGAGGTTACCGACGATCTCGATGAGGTCGTCGACCTCTGGTGGGGTGAGCACCGCCGTCGGCTCGTCGAGGATGAGCACCTCAGCGTCGAAGGCAAGGGCCTTGACGATCTCGGCGCGCTGGCGCTGACCGACCGTGAGGTCGCCGACCCGGGCCCGGGGGTCCAGGTGGAAGCCGTAGCGGGCAATGAGTTCTTCGGCAGCCCGTAGCATCGCCGTTTTGTCCGTGAGGACGCCCCACCGCCGCGGCTGCCGACCGAGGTAGATGTTCTCGGCCACGGTCATGGAGGGCACCAGCGTGAAGTGCT
>NZ_JBTSDU010000095.1:0-13002 GCF_054605595.1 Georgenia sp.
GGTGCAGGCGGTGCTCGCGGCGTGGTCGGGTTCGCTGCGGCGCGGCGACGGCTCGGCCGGCGTGGACGGCGTCGTGCTGCTGCGCTCCGCGACCCGGCCGCAGCTGGTCCAGCACCTGGCGCAGGGCGTCGGTCACCTCCTGCGCGTCCCGATCGTCGGGGCCGTCACGTACGACCCCACCCGTCCGCCGGGTCGCCACGACGTGAACTCGGCCCAACGGCTCGCCGCCGTCACGGCCCGCCTCCGCCTCGACCTGGGCGATGCCGCGCGTGGCCTGCCCGGGCGCACGGTGGTGCTCGTCGACGACTTCACCGACTCCGGCTGGACCCTCGTCGTCGCGGCGCGGCTGCTGCGCCGGGCCGGTGCCGCGGCCGTCCACCCGTTCGTGCTGGCGCAGCGCTGACCCGGCTCACAGTTGCGGCGAGCGGAACCGGACGAGCGGGATCCGGGACCCCACGTCCGCGGGCAGCGGGTCCGCGAGCAGGAGGGCGGGCACGCCGAGCGCGCGGGCCACGAACCGGGCGCGCACCGGGTGCTCGCGCCGGTACCGCTGGAGCAGGTCCCGCGCCCGCTCGGGCGTGAGGACCGCCGCGCTCCCGGCCGCGCCGCTCGTCCGGCCGCACCACAGCCGCACCCGCGGCTGCGCCGTGACGTTGCGCAGCCACTGCGAGCCCGGGCCGTAGCCCGCGGCGACGACCACCGCGTGCGGCTCCCGCATCAGGACCTCCAGCACCACGTACCGCGGGAGCCCACTGGTGCGCCCGGTGTGCTCGACCATGACGAGCACACCACCGAAGATCCGGCCCGCCCCGGCCCGGAAGACCACGATCGGCGCCCGCGCGAGCCACCGGGGCATCCGGCGCACGGCACCGCCGGGCCCGGCGGGAGACGCCGACGGGGCCATCAGCCGGCGACCTTCGCGCCGGGACCGCGGTTCGGCATCACTCGAACCGGGCGTTGACCGCCTGGGCGTGCGCCGGCAGGTTCTCCGATGCCGCCAGTGCCGTCAGCGGGGCGGCAAGATCCTTGAGGGCGTGCTCGGCGTACTCGACGACCTGGACGGACTTGATGAACGCGGTCGTGTTCAGTCCGCTGGCGAACCGGGCGGTGCCGCCGGTGGGCAGCACGTGGTTCGAGCCCGCGAGGTAGTCCCCCAACGGCACCGGCGAGTACGGGCCGACGAAGATCGCGCCGGCGTTCCGGATCTGTCGCGCCACCTCGGAGGCGTTGACCGTCTGGATCTCGAGGTGCTCGGCGGCGTACGCGTCGGCTGCTGCGACGCCCTGGTCGAGGTCGGTGACGAGCACCGTCCCGGACTGGGGCCCGGACAGCGCGGTGCGGATGCGCGCGGCGTGCCGGGTGGCGGGTACGCGGCGGGCGATCTCGGCGTCGACCGCATCGGCCAGCGCCACCGAGTCGGTGATGAGGACGGACGCGGCCGCCGGATCGTGCTCGGCCTGGGAGATGAGGTCCACCGCCACGTGCACCGGGTTGGCGCTGTCGTCGGCGAGGACGGCGATCTCGGTGGTGCCGGCCTCGGCGTCGATCCCGACCGTGCCCATGACGGCCCGCTTGGCCGCGGCGACGTAGATGTTGCCGGGCCCGGTCACCACGTCGACCGGCGCGCACAGCACGTCCGTGTCGCCGCCGCTCGGGCCACCGCCACCGGTGCCGCCGGCCCGGGAACCGTCGACGTCGGCGCGGTCGACATCGTTCTCCACCCTCGCCCCGTAGGCGAACATCGCCACCGCCTGCGCACCGCCGACGGCGTAGACCTCGCTCACGCCCAGGAGCGCGCACGCGGCCAGGATCACCGGGTGCGGCAGGCCGCCGAAGTCCTTCTGCGGCGGGCTCGCGATCGCGAGCTCCTCGACGCCGGCGACCTGGGCCGCGACGGCGTTCATGACGACGCTCGAGGGGTACACCGCGAGCCCGCCCGGGACGTAGAGCCCGACTCGGCGCACCGGCACCCACCGCTGGTGGACCACACCGCCGTCGACGATCTCGGTGCTCGTCTCGCGCGGGAGCTGCGCGGTGTGGCCCTGGCGGTTGTGGTCGATGGAGATCTCCAGCGCCTCGCGCACCTCCGGGTCGAGACCCGCCAGCGCGGCGGCGACAGCGGCGGCCGGCACCCGCAGATGCTGCGGGCGCACCCCGTCGAAACGCTCCCCGAGGTCACGCAGCGCCGCCGCGCCACGGGTGCGCACGTCCTCGAGCACGGGGCGGATCTGCGCCATCGCACCGTCGACGTCCAGCGCCGCGCGGGGCAGCACCCCCGCGAGCTCGGTCGCGGTGAGGCTCTGGCCACGCAGGTCGATTCGCTTGAGCATGCCTCGATCGTAGTTCGCCGCCGGCGCCCGGTGGCGGGACGCGACCGCCAGGCGGACGCCCGGGGGTGCACCGGGCCACGCCCGGGCGGGCGGGCGCCCGCCCAGGGGACGGTGGCGCCGGGCGAGGCCGGGGCGCGCCGACGCACCTGGCAGGATCGACGCATGAGCGCCGACTACCCCACCGTCCCCGCCGAGGGCACCATCCGCCTCGGTCAGTTCCTCAAGCTCGCGAACCTCGCCGAGTCGGGCGCCCAGGCCCGTGAGCTCATCGCCGAGGGTGAGGTCACGGTCGACGGCGAACCCGAGTCGCGCCGCGGGCGGCAGCTCGCTCCGGGGATGCTCGTCCAGGTCGACCTGCCCACCGGCCGGATCGGTGCCCGGGTGGGCTGAGGTCGGGCAGCGCTCTCAGTTCGCCAGGCAGCTGGGCCCGAGCAGCGCCTTGAGGTCTCCGAAGAGCGCTGTGCTCGGCGCCACCCGCAGGTGGTCGGCCAGCTTCATCACGGTCGCCCGCCCCGGGCTCGTCAGCCGCAGCCGGACCTCGTTCGGGCCCGGGTGGTTCACCAGGATGCCCCGCAGCTGCTCCACCACCGGGCCGGTGCACCGGTTCGAGGGCAGCGTGAGCCGCAGCGGCGAGTCGTCGGACGCGGCGACGTCCGGGAGCGTCATCTCGTGGGCGTAGATCGTCGGGATGTCGTCGCGCCGGTTGAGGCGGCCGCGGACGGTGATGATGGTGTCCTCGGCCAGCACGGTCGAGACGGTGGCGAAGGTCTGCGGGAAGAACAGCACCTCGATCGAGCCGGCGAGGTCCTCCACCGTCGCGATCGCCCACGGGTTGCCGTTCTTGGTCATCTTCCGCTGCAGCGAGGTGACGAGCCCCGCGACGTGCACGCCGGCGCCGTCGGGCCGGGACTCGTCCTCGAGCAGCGCCGAGATCTGGGTGTCGGCGGCCCGCTGGAGCACGTGCTCCAGGCCGGCGAGCGGGTGGTCGGAGACGTACAGACCCAGCATCTGGCGCTCGAAGGTGAGCTTCTGCTTCTTCTCCCACTCGGGCAGGTCCGGGATCTCGACGGAGAACCCGGCCGCGGCGCCGTCGTCCCCGCCGAGTCCGGCGAACAGGTCGAACTGGCCGACGGCCTCGTTGCGCTTGACGTCCACGACGGCGTCGATCGCCTCCTCGTGGCGGGCCACCAGCGAGCGGCGGGTGTGCCCGAGGCTGTCGAAGGCACCCGCCTTGATGAGCGACTCCACGGTGCGCTTGTTGCACACCACGGCAGGGACCTTGTCGAGGAAGTCTGTGAACGAGGTGAAGGCGCCCTTCTCCGCACGCGTGTCGATGATCGCCTGGACCACGTGCGCGCCGACGTTGCGGATGGCGGCCAGGCCGAAGCGGATGGAGGTGTCCACCGGGGTGAAGTCCGCCGCCGAGGTGTTCACGTCGGGCGGCAGCACCGTGATGCCCATGTGGCGGCACTCGGCCAGGTACAGCCCGAGCTTGTCCTTGTTGTCCTGCGTCGACGTGAGCAGGGCGGCCATGTACTCGGTCGGGTAGTTCGCCTTGAGGTAGGCCGTCCAGTAGGACACGACGCCGTACGCGGCCGAGTGCGCCTTGTTGAAGGCGTAGTCGGAGAAGGGCAGCAGGATGTCCCACAGGGACTTGATCGCGGCGCTGGAGAACCCGCGCTCGCGCATGCCGGTCTCGAAGCCGGCGTACTGCTTGTCGAGCTCGGCCTTCTTCTTCTTGCCCATCGCCCGGCGCAGCAGGTCGGCCTGGCCGAGCGTGAACCCGGCGACCTTCTGCGCGATCGCCATGACCTGCTCCTGGTAGACGATCAAGCCGTAGGTCTTGCCGAGGATCTCCTTGAGCGGCTCCTCGAGCTCGGGGTGGATCGGCTCGATCTCCTGCTGGCCGTTCTTGCGCAGCGCGTAGTTCGTGTGCGAGTTCGCGCCCATCGGGCCGGGCCGGTAGAGCGCGCCGACGGCGGAGATGTCCTCGAAGTTGTCGGGGCGCATCAGGCGCAGCAGCGTGCGCATGCCGCCGCCGTCGAGCTGGAACACACCGAGGGTCTCGCCACGGGCGAGGAGCGCGAACGCCTCCGGGTCGTCCAGGGTGAGCTCCTCCAGGACCACCGGCTCCTTGCCGTTGGCCACGATGTTGTTCAGCGCGTCGCCGAGCACCGTGAGGTTGCGCAGGCCGAGGAAGTCCATCTTCAGCAGGCCCAGCGTCTCCGCCGTCGGGTAGTCGAACTGCGTGATGATGGCGCCGTCCTGCGGTCGGCGCATGACCGGGATGATGTCGATGAGCGGGGCGGAGGACATGATGACGGCGCAGGCGTGCACGCCCCACTGCCGCTTGATGCCCTCCAGACCCCGCGCCGTCTCGAGGACCTTCTGCGCCTCGGGGTCGGCCTTGACGACCTGGCGGAACTCCTCCGCCTCGGCGTAGCGCTTGTCTTTGGCGCTGTAGATGCCGCTCAGGGTGATGTCGTTGCCCATGACCGACGGCGGCATCGCCTTGGTCAGCTTCTCCCCCATCGCGAACGGGTAGCCGAGCACGCGGGAGGAGTCCTTCAGGGCCTGCTTCGCCTTGATCGTGCCGTAGGTGACGACCTGCGCCACGCGGTCGTCGCCGTACTTCTTGGTGACGTAGTCGATGACCTCCCCGCGCCGACGCTCGTCGAAGTCGACGTCGAAGTCGGGCATGGACACGCGGTCCGGGTTGAGGAACCGTTCGAAGATCAGGCCGTGCACGAGCGGGTCGAGCTCGGTGATGTGCATGGCGTAGGCCACCATCGACCCGGCGCCGGAGCCACGGCCCGGCCCCACCCGGATGCCGCGCGACTTGGCCCAGTTGATGAAGTCCGCCACGACGAGGAAATAGCCGGGGAAGCCCATCTGGGTGATGATCCCGACCTCGTAGTGCGCCTGGCGGCGCACCTCGTCCGGGATGCCGCCGGGGTACCGCGAGCGGAGGCCCTGCTCGACCTCCTTCACGAACCAGGAGTTCTCGTCCTCGCCCTCGGGGACGTCGAAGCGCGGCATGAAGTTCGCGCCGTCCTTCGCGGTGCGGAAC
Organism: Georgenia sp.; assembly: GCF_054605595.1. Taxonomy (NCBI): domain Bacteria; kingdom Bacillati; phylum Actinomycetota; class Actinomycetes; order Allobogoriellales; family Allobogoriellaceae; genus Georgenia; species Georgenia sp. Next base: position 5,401 of record NZ_JBTSDU010000095.1, read on the forward strand.
GTCACGTCGCACTGCTCGGCGACGAGGAGGGTGTTGTCGCACGCGTCGGGGTGCTCGCGCCACACCTCGCGCATCTCTGCGGCCGAGCGCAGGTAGTACGTGTCCCCGGTGAACTTGAACCGGTTCGGGTCGGCCAGGGTGGAGCCGGAGTTGATGCACAGGAGCGCGTCGTGCGTCGTGTGGTCCTCGGCCTTGACGTAGTGGGAGTCGTTGGTGGCGAGCAGCGGGGCGCCGATCTCCTGGGAGAGCCGCAGCAGGTCCGGGATCACCCGCCGCTCGATGTCGAGCCCGTGCTGCATGAGCTCGACGTAGTAGTTCTCCTTGCCGAAGATGTCCTGGAACTCCCCGGCGGCGCGGACGGCCTCGTCGTACTGACCCAGCCGCAGGCGGGTCTGGACCTCGCCGGAGGGGCAGCCCGTCGTCGCGATGAGCCCGTCGCCGTAGGTGTTGAGCAGCTCGCGGTCCATGCGCGGAGCCTTGCCCATCTGCCCGTCGAGCGAGGCGAGGGAGGCCATCCGGAACAGGTTGTGCATGCCCTCGGTGCTCCGGGCCAGCAGGGTCATGTGCGTGTAGGAGCCGCGGGCGGAGACGTCGTCGTCGCGCTGGGACTCGTCCCCCCACAGCACGCGCGTCTTGTCCGCCCGGGCGGTGCCCGGGGTGAGGTAGGCCTCGATCCCGATGATCGGCTTGACCCCGGCGCCGCGTGCCTTGTTCCAGAAGTCGTAGGCACCGAACAGGTAGCCGTGGTCGGTCATGGCGACGGCGCGCTGGCCGAGGCGGTTCACCTCGTCGAAGAGCGGCTCCAGCTTGGCGGCGCCGTCGAGCATGGAGTACTCGGTGTGCACGTGGAGGTGGACGAAGTCATCAGTTCCTCCGGCGGCCATGCCAGGCAGTCTAGGTCGGCCCACCGACGGGTCCGGGAGGCGTCGGTGTGTCGCGGTGTGGCGTGTCTGACGCCCACGCCGGGAAGCCCTGGGGCCCCGGCGGCGCGCGCCCGACGGTGGCCGCCCCCGCGCTGGGCGTGGCGTGCCCTGCGCGTGGCGTGCCCGCTCTGGACGTGGTGTGCGCGGTCAGGCGGTGACGCGCCTGGCCATGTCCTGGTGCCAGATGCCGGCGTCGAGGTACCGCTCGCCCGAGACGAGCTCGTACCCGAGCCGCCGGTAGAACGCCATCGCCGACTCCTGCGCGGAGAGGATCACGCTGACCGCCAGCTCCGACGCACTCCGGTCGTCCGTGGTGGCGACGCCGTGCGACGCGAGCGCCTCGCCCTCGATGGCGATCACGAGGCGCGCCCCGACGCCGTGGCCGCGGGCCGCGGCCCGCACGGCGAGCCGACCCAGGTGCACCTCCCCCGGGTGGGCCGGGTCGCTGAGCAGGCGCCCGGTGCCGAGCACCACGGTGCCGTCGACCGCCAGGACGTGCGTCGTCGTCGGTGCGGTGTCGAGGTCGTCGATCTCCTCCTCGACCGGCACCCCCTGCCCGCGCACGAAGACCTCCAGGCGCACGTCCCACGCCTGCTCGAGCTGCTCGCGCGTGCTCACGCGCACGATCTGGACGCCCATCAGCGCACCACCCCGCCCCGCATGATCTCCAGGGCCGAGGACAGGTCGGCCGGGTACTCGCTCGTCAGCTCGAGCGTGCGGCCGGTGGTCGGGTGGGCGAAGGCGAGCCGCGCCGCGTGGAGCCACTGCCGGGTCAGCCCGACCCGCTCGGCCAGCCGCGGGTCCGCGCCGTAGGTCACGTCACCCACGCAGGGATGACGGACGGCGGCCATGTGCACCCGGATCTGGTGGGTGCGGCCCGTCTCCAGGTGGACCTCCACGAGTGATGCCCCGGGCATCGCCTCGAGCACCTCGTAGTGGGTCACCGACTCCTTGCCGCCGGCGACGACGGCCATCTTGTACGACGCGGTCGGGTGCCGCCCGATCGGGGCCTCGATGGTGCCGACGGAGGGGTCGGGGTGGCCCTGGACCAGCGCGTGATAGACCTTCTCGACCGTGCGCTCCCTGAAGGCGCGCTTGAGGACCGTGTAGGCGACCTCGGACTTCGCGACGACCATGAGGCCGGAGGTGCCGACGTCGAGACGGTGCACGACGCCCTGGCGCTCGGCGGCGCCCGACGTCGAGACGCGGTGGCCCGCCGCAGCGAGGGCCCCGACGACGGTCGGGCCGTCCCAGCCCGGGCTGGGGTGCGCCGCGACGCCCACGGGCTTGTCGACCACGACGACGTCGTCGTCCTCGTGGACGATCCTCATCCCCTCGACCGCCACGGGCGCGGGCGCCGCGGGGACGGCGTCGGGCAGCTCCACCTCCAGCCAGCCACCGGCGACGAGCCGGTCCGACTTGGCCAGCGCGCGCCCGTCGAGCGTGACGTGCCCGTCGCCTGCCAGCTCGGCCGCCCGGTTACGGGAGAGCCCGAGCAGTCGGGCGAGGGCGACGTCGACCCGTTCGCCCACGAGCCCGTCCGGGACGGGGAGGGAGCGCCGCTCAGACATCGGTCGCGGTGCTGCTCGGGGCGGCGTCGTCAGCTGTTCGGCTCGGTGCGGTACCGGCGTGCGCCGACGTGCCGTCGACCTCCCGGCCGCGCAGGGCGAGGAGTGCGACGAGGATCGCGGCGCCGACGATGGCGATGTCGGCGACGTTGCCGATGAACAGGCCGCCGTAGCTGAGGAAGTCGACCACGTGCCCCTCGGGGAACCCGGGGTCGCGGAAGAGCCGGTCGTAGAGGTTGCCCAGCAGCCCGCCGAGGAGCAGGCCGAGTGCGACCGCCCACGTCGTCGAGCCCAGCCGCCGGGAGACCCGCACGACGACCACCAGGACGACGACCGAGACGAGCGTGAAGATCCACGTCATGCCGGTGGCCAGAGAGAAGGCCGCGCCGGGGTTGTGGATCAGCTGCAGCCCCAGGAGGTCGCCGAGCACCGGTGTGAGCTCCCCGGGCTCGAGCCGGGACTCCGCGAGGTACTTCGTCACCTGGTCCAGGACCGCCACCACCGCGGTGAGCGTGAGGAGCAGGGCGAGCAGGCGGCGTCGCCGCTGCGGCGGGACGGCGGGTGCTGCGGGCTCGGGGCCGGGCTCGGCGTCGGGGTGCGTGTCCATCGCAGGAATTGTCCCATGCATGACGACGGCGGCGCCCCGGTGGGGCGCCGCCGTCGTGGTCAGCCGTGCCTCAGAGGGCGTCGGGCTTGCCCGTCCCGCCCTCGACGCTGGCCATGAGCGACTCGAGGTAGCTCTTGATGCGGGCGCGGTAGTCGCGTTCGAAGGTGCGCAGCTCGTCGATCTTGCGCTCGAGGAGCGAACGCTCCTGCTCGAGCTGGGTGAGGGTCCGGTTGTGCTGCTCCTCGGCCTCCTTGATGATGCGCTGCCCCTCGGTGCGGGCCTCGGAGACGATGCGCTCGCCCTCCTCCTGGCCGTTGCGCACGTACTCGTCGTGCAGGCGCTGGGCCAGGGCGAGCATGCCGGTGGCGGACTCGGGCTCCGTGGTGGCGGCGGGCGCGGCCTCGGGGACGGGCGCCGGAGCAGCCGCGGCGACGGGCGTGGCCGGGGCCTCCTCGACGACGGGCTCGGGCTCGGCGGGGGACTGACCGGCCGGCGCGAAGCGGGACGCGTCGCCCTCACCCCGGCTCAGCTCGGCGACACGACGCTCGGCGGCGGCCAGCTTGGCCTTGAGCTCCTCGTTCTCACCGGTCACCACGCGTAGCGTGTTGACCACCTCGTCCAAGAAGTCGTCAACCTCGTCCTGGTCGTAGCCCTCGCGGAACTTCGTCGCCTGGAACTTCTTGTTGAGGACCTCGTCTGCTGTGAGCAGAGCCATAGTCGTCACCTCGGTGTCGTGTCGTTCGGTCATGAGCATGTGGTCCCGCTGCTCACGGGAGCAACCGTAGCGGACCGCGTTCGGGAAATGCCTACGTTGACATTAGCTGCCATCCGCGTCAGAGGAGAAATACGACGAATACCCACTGGAGCAGGCTTCGGGCGAGCGATACCGCGATGAACAGCACGAGGAATCCCAGATCGAGACTGATCTGCCCCAGTCGCAGCGGCGGGATGAAGCGCCGCAGGAAATGCAGGGGCGGATCGGTGAGCCCGTAGGCCACGTTGGCGATCACGAGCACCACACCGGTCGGTCGCCAGGTGCGTGCAAACACCTGGACCCAGTCGAGGACGAGGCGGACGAGCAGGACGAGCAGATAGAGGACGAGCAGCAGGTCCAGTGCCCAGTACAGGAGGTCCAACGTCAGGCCTGGTTGAAGAATCGGCCGGAGCGATCACTGTCGGCCCCGTCCGTCTCCACCTCGACGGTGGCGGGCGAGAGCAGGAACACACGGTTGGTGACCCGCTCGATGGCGCCGTGGAGCCCGAAGATGAGTCCCGCGGAGAAGTCGACCATGCGCTTCGCCTCGGTCTCGCTCATGCCCGTGAGGTTCATGATGACCGGCGTGCCGTCGCGGAACGCCTCGCCGATGACGCGCGCCTCGTTGTACGTGGTGGGGTGGACGGTGACGATCCGGCGCAGGTCCTCCACCGGCTCGCGCTCCTCGGCGTGCAGACCGGCCGCGCGGGAGATCGGTGTGACCTCGGCGCGGTGCTCGGTGTGCTCGTGGGTCACGGCACGCTGCGCGCGGGCCTCGTCCTCGTGCGCAGCCGGCTCGGGTCCGTCCTCGTAGAACGCGTCGTCGGGCTCCGCCAGGGACAGGTACTCCATCATCTTGCGCATCGTTCCGGCCATCGGTACTCCTCGTCGCTCATCCGCCGGCGGTTGCACGGCTCGCCAGCCTGTATGCCCGACGCTAGACCAGCGCCGTGGCCGCCCGGGCACTTCGGCCCGGCGTGTCGCACCCGTTCTACGGCGCCAGCACGACGCCGGCGAACCGGCCGGTGCTCGCCCGGCCTTCCCGACCGGCCCGACGGTGGGAGTAGAACCGCTCGTCCTCGAGCGTGCAGGCGGCGACGTGGTCGACCCGACGCACCCCGGCCGCGGCCAGGGTCGCGAGGACGCCGGCGGGCAGGTCCAGGGCGGGGGTGCCCCACGTCGTCGTCGCCGCGGTGCCCGGCACGGCACGCTCGACGGTGTCGCGCAGCCGCGCCGGGACCTCGTAGCAGCGGCCGCAGATGCTGGGCCCGACGGCGGCGCGGACGTCGGTGACGCCGTGCTCGACCAGCGCCGCGAGCGCGGCCTGCAGCACGCCCTCGACCAGACCACGGCGGCCGACGTGCACGGCGGCGACGGTGCTGCCGTCGGCCGCGGCCAGAAGTACCGGCACACAGTCCGCGACGAGGACCCCGCACGCGATGCCGCGCCCGATGACCACGACGGCGTCGCACTCCCCCGCCCCCTGCCCGCCCGCGTGGGCGTCGAGGACGCGCACGACGGTGCCGTGGACCTGGTCCATCCACACGACGGGCGCGCCGGTCGCCGCGGCGAGCCGGGCCCGGTTCTCGGTCACGGCGGCGGCGTCGTCGCCGACGTGCCGGGCCAGGTTGAGGCCGAGCCCCTCCTTGGCGGCGTGGTCCCCGGTGGAGACGCCACCGGTGCGGGTGGTGAAACCACCGCGCGCACCGGGGCCGAGGTCGGCCGGCAGGAGGACGGGCGGGGCCGGGCTCACCGGCCGGCTCCCCGCACGCTCACTTGAGGAAGTCGGGGATGTCCAACTCCTCCGTCCCGCGGGCCCGGGACGGCTCCTCGTCGAAGACCCGCGGCACCTCGAAGCTGCGGCGGGGGGCCTCGCCGTCCTCGCCGATGAAGGCGGGGACCTGGGCACCGACGGGCACCGGGGCGACCTCGGGGACCGGCGGCTCCGCCTGCGCGGAGTGCTCGGGCGGCATGGCACGGTGCGCGGGCGCCTCGGCGGGCACGGCTGCCGGGGACGGCGCGACCGGGGCGGCGGTACCTGGGCGGGGCAGCACCTGGCCCACGGGGCGGGCGGCGGGAGCGGACCCAGCGCGGGCGGCGGGAGCGGACCCAGCGCGGGCGGCGGGAGAGGACGTGGCGCGGGCGGCGGGAGAGGACGTGGCGGGCCCGCTGCCCTCGTCGAAGCCGGCCGCGATGACGGTGACGCGGACCTCGTCACCGAGCGCGTCGTCGATCACCGCACCGAAGATGATGTTCGCCTCGGGGTGGGCGGCCTCCTGAACGAGGCGGGCGGCCTCGTGGATCTCGAAGAGCCCGAGGTCGGAGCCACCCTGGATGGAGAGCAGCACGCCGTGCGCGCCGTCGATGCTGGCCTCGAGCAGCGGCGAGGAGATCGCCAGCTCGGAGGCCTGCACGGCGCGGTCCTCGCCGCGGGCGGAGCCGATGCCCATGAGGGCGCTGCCCGCGCCCTGCATGACGGACTTCACGTCGGCGAAGTCGAGGTTGATCAGGCCGGGCGTGGTGATGAGGTCGGTGATGCCCTGGACGCCCGAGAGGAGGACCTGGTCGGCAGACTTGAAGGCATCGAGCACCGAGACGTTGCGGTCGCTGATGGAGAGCAGCCGGTCGTTGGGGATGACGATGAGCGTGTCGACCTCGGCCCCGAGCGCGTCGATACCGGACTCGGCCTGGTTGGAGCGTCGGCGTCCCTCGAAGGTGAACGGGCGGGTGACGACGCCGATGGTGAGGGCACCGAGCGAGCGGGCGATGCGGGCGACGACCGGCGCGCCGCCGGTGCCCGTGCCGCCACCCTCGCCGGCCGTGACGAAGACCATGTCCGCGCCGCGGAGGACCTCCTCGATCTCCTCGGTGTGGTCCTCGGCGGCCTTCTTGCCCACCTCCGGGTCCGCGCCGGCGCCGAGGCCGCGCGTGAGCTCGCGACCGACGTCGAGCTTGACGTCGGCGTCGCTCATGAGCAGGGCCTGGGCGTCGGTGTTGATGGCGATGAACTCCACGCCCTTGAGGCCGACGTCGATCATCCGGTTCACGGCGTTCACACCGCCCCCGCCGATCCCCACCACCTTGATCACTGCCAGGTAGTTCTGCGGTGCCGCCACGTCGGTCCCTCTCGTCGTTCTGCCCGTTCCCAACCCTCAGTCTCAACTTCAGGGTTAGACTTATGTCATTTTCTGCCACCCAGGACGCTAGGTGGGGCGGGTCCCGCGGGCAACGACCACGGAAGGTGTGTCGCGGCGCGCGCGGTCAGCTGGTCGTGGGCGCGCGCGGCGCGGAGACGTCGTAGACGCTCGTCGGCTGCTGGCGCAGGACGCGCAGCACCTCGATCTTGAGCGCGTTCTCCTCCGCGCTCCCCCACCGCACCAGGGCGCCGTCGTCCAGCACCAGGGTCACCTGTGCGGACCCGGTGGCACCGGCCTGCGCGACCTGTCCGATGAGGTCCTCGGGCAGCGCTCCCAGGACGGTGAGCACGGCCGAGACCGCCGGGGCGGTCTCGGCGCTGGTCTCCAGCGGCACGGTGACCTCGGGCAGCCCCTCCGGCACCGCGGCGACGGTGGCGATCCGGACGCCGTCGGCGTCCACGAGGACCCACCCCTCCGCGGACGCGGCGGCTGCGACCGGCACGCGCGCCACGACCGTCACGGTGAGGCCGCGGGGCCACGCCCGCACGACCCGCACGTCCTGGACGGCGGGGAGCTCGCCGAGGCGGTCGGCGACGCCGCCGGTGCTGACCCG
>NZ_JBTSDU010000096.1:0-12991 GCF_054605595.1 Georgenia sp.
GTGCGACGCGATGGCCCTCAGGTCGCCGGCGCCGGCGGGGGCCGTCAACGGACGGACCCGGCGGGTACGACTCGGTCGGCCGGTACGGTGAGCCGGGCCGCCTCGGTACAGACGTCGTCGGGCACGATCACCACCTCGAGATTCCCGTCCGAGGCCGCGAGCGCGAGGACGGCGGCGCCTTCCCCCTCGACGATCCGGGTCGCACAGGCCGCGCCGAGCTGCCGCGCGAACGACTCCCGGTCGTCGTCGTCCCCCTGCAGGACGCCGGCACTGGGGCGGGCGGCCAGCACGTCGGCCGCGGCACCTTCCGGTGGGTTCGCCGCCCACGCGAACACGACGAACGACATCCCGGCGAGCACGGACAACACCATGATCGAGGCCAGGGAGCCGCCTGCGCGGCCGCGGAGCTTCTGGTGGATGGCGAGATCGGTGGCATACCCGACCGCGGGGGCGAGGCGCCCGTCGCGCGCCTCCTCGAACGCCACCCGCTCCTTCGCCGCATCGACCTTCGAGCGCGCGGCCTGGCGCTTCCTCTCGGAGTCGGCCTCGAGCACCTCACGTTCGGCCGCGGTGAGGGCGCCGACGGCCTCGTAGTAAGCCTTCTGGACCTGCGCGTAGTCCTCCAGCATGGCCGCGAGGTTCGCGCGCCCCGCGGTGAGGAACGGCTCGTGGACCGCCTCGCGCGCGACCGCGCTCGTGGGGTCGGCCGCCATGGCGACGATGTCCGCGGCGAGGACGGTCTGCGGCAGCTGGATGCGGCTCAGGAGGAAGATCGCGACCAGCGCGGCCGCCAGGCCCACGACGATCGCGCCGATGGCGAGGTAGAGGCGCCCGGGCTCGGCGGCGGACAGGCGCCCGATGCCGGAGAGCGGGCTCGTCCCGACGAGGACCGTCGCCACCGCCGCGATGGCTGCGGCCATCCACTTCGCCGCATCGCGGATCCGACCGTTGGCGGCGGCGTACGGGCTGACGGGGGCCGCGGGAGTCTCGGCCGGTGGCTTCGGCGTCGCCGGCGAGCGCGCCGCCGTGGGACGGAACCAGGCGAGGACGGCCGTAAGACGGCGGATCACAGGAACTCGGCGTCGATCCCACGGGCCTCGCTGGCCTCGGTGATCGCGCGGACGGACGCCTCGCTGCCGGCTTCGAGGTCGAACTCGAGGTGGCCCGGCAGCTCCGACTGGGCATCGATCCATTCGACGACGTCGGCGGTGCCGGCCGCGGCGGGCACGTCGACGCGCTCGACGTCGTCGCCCACCCGGGAGCTGTGGATGCCCGACTTCCCGATGTGGCCCGGCCCCATGTGTGACGAGTTCATGCGCCCTCCCTCGCTCATGGGCACCGTTGCCCGGTGGTCATGCTCCTCCGGTCGTTCCGGCGGGCGCAAGACCTCCGACGATCTCGGTGGCCGCTCCCCGGACGCGCCCGGGTAACGTCGAAGGGTAGCGGTTACCCGGATGCGCCCGGGTAGCGTCGAAGGGTGACCGACGCACCCGCTCCCGCCCTCGAGGTCCATGCCTGGCTCGACGTCGCCTGCCCGTGGTGCTGGATCGCCAAGCGGCGGTTCGGGGCCGCCGTGACCGAGTACGGCGGCGCGGTGGAACTGACGTACCACTCCTTCGAGCTGGCTCCGGACCTGCCCGCGGACCACGTGGGCCAGCAGCTCGACCACCTCCGGCGTCAGTACCCCGGCCGCCCCGACCGTGAGATCGAGCGGATGATGCGCCTGGTCGCGAGCACCGGGGCGTCGCTCGGCCTGGTCTACGACTTCGACCGGGTCCGCCACACCAACACCTTCCGCGCCCACCAGCTGCTCCACCACGTCCGCGCGCAGGGGCGGCCGGACGCGGTGCTCGACGCCCTCTTCACGGCCTACTTCTCCCATGGCCAGGACGTGCGCGACCTCGACGTGCTCGCCGGCGTCGCCGCCGGGGCCGGTCTCGACCCGGCGGAGGCACGGGAGGCCGTGGCGTCGAGCCGGTACGCCGAACCCGTGCGCGCGGACCGGGAACTGGCCCGTACGTACGGGGTCGGGAAGATTCCCACCTACGTCATCGCCGGGCGGCCACCGATCCACGGCGCGCTGAAGACGCACATCTTCGTCGACGCGCTCCGCCGCGCGGCCGAGGAGCGGACCGGCGGCGGCCACTGATACGTACCGTCTCGGCTGGGGACCCCGCGCGCGGGGTCCCCACGCGCCGACGGCCCTTCGGCGTCGCTCGGTACGGGGCGCTCACCGGGGCCCTGCCCCTGTCCCTGCTGGGCACCGGGAGGTGGCTCGCCACCGTCGTCCGGCAGGCCATCGACCTCGGCGGTGGCCCGGTCCAGCTCTCGCACGTGGCGAGCACGGCGTCGTCGCCGCCCGGGCCCCGTATCCTGCTCGGCAGCACTGCGCGCACCGACCCATGGCGGGCCCTCGAGGCCGAACACCAAGAGCCTGCCTGCCGGCGGTACCCCACCCCCCGAACCGAACGGAACCGACATGGGCCTGCTCGACGGCAAGAAGCTCCTCGTCACCGGTGTCCTCACCGAGGGCTCCATCGCCTTCCACCTGGCGCGACTGGCGCAGGAGGAGGGGGCCGACGTCGTGCTGACCTCCTTCGGCCGGCAGTTCCGCCTCACGCAGACCATCGCCCGTCGCCTCCCGGTCGAGGCGCCCGTCATCCAGTTGGACGTGACCTCGGCGGAGGACCTCGAACGGCTCGCCGACCAGGTCCGCGAGTACGTCGGCCACCTCGACGGCGTCGTGCACTCCATCGGGTTCGCGCCCCAGTCGGTCCTGGGTGGCAACTTTCTCGCCGGGGACTGGCCGGACGTCGCCACGGCCCTGCACGTCTCCGCATACTCGCTCAAGGCGCTCGCGGTGGCGGCAGCACCACTGCTCGACAAGGGCTCCTCGATCGTGGGACTGACCTTCGACGGCCGCTACGCGTGGCCGGTGTACGACTGGATGGGAGTGGCCAAGGCCGCGCTCGAGTCGACCGCACGCTACCTGGCGCGCGACCTCGGCCCCCGCGGCATCCGCGTGAACCTCGTCTCGGCCGGCCCGGTCCGGACCACCGCTGCGCGATCCATCCCCGGCTTCGAGTCCATCGAGGCCGGCTGGGACGCCCGTGCACCCCTGGGCTGGGACGTCTCCGACCCGGAGCCCACCGCCCGGGCCGTCGCCGCCCTGCTCTCCGACTGGTTCCCGGCGACCACCGGCGAGGTTCTCCACGTCGACGGCGGCGTCCACGCGATGGGTGCCTGACCACCCCGACCCGGGACCTTGGTCCCAGGGTGAGGCGGTCGGACGTCGCACACACTCGGGGGACAGAAGTTACGGTTCCGTAGGTTTCGGGGGACGTCCGGTCATGACCACGATGCACACACCCTTCGCCGGCCCGCCCGGCGCCGTCACCCCCGACTTGCCGACCGTCATCCAGGGCGGGATGGGAGTGGCGGTCTCCTCCTGGCGCCTCGCACGCGCCGTCGCCCGGACCGGCCAGCTCGGGGTCGTCTCGGGCACGGCGCTGGACGTGGTGATCGCCCGCCGTCTCCAGGACGGGGACGCGGGCGGCCACATCCGCCGCGCACTCGACCACTTCCCCGTGCCGGCGATCGCCGAACGCATCCTCGGCCGGTACTTCCGGCCCGCCGGCCGGCCCGCGGGCCGGCCGTACGCGCCCGTCCCCAAGCTCAACATCCGGCCGAGCGCGAACGCGCTGGAACTTGCCGTCGCCGCGAACTTCGCCGAGGTGTGGCTGGCGAAGGAAGGCCACGACGGCCGGGTAGGGATCAACTTCCTCGAGAAGATCCAGCTGGCCACGCCATCCGCCGCCTATGGCGCGATGCTCGCCGGCGTCGACTACGTGCTCATGGGAGCCGGGATCCCCACCGAGATCCCGCGGCTGCTCGATACCCTCGCCCGGCACGAGCGAGGCTCGTTGAGCCTCCAGGTCGAGGGCGCCACCACGAAGTACCGGGTCGGCATCGACCCGCGCACACTCACCGGCACCGACCTCCCCCCCCTGCACCGGCCCCGGTTCCTCGCCATCATCTCGGCGCACATCCTCGCCACCCACCTCGCTCGCGAGGACGCGACCAGGCCGGACGGGTTCGTCGTCGAGGGTCCGACAGCCGGTGGGCACAACGCCCCACCGCGCGGTCGCCTGGTGCTCGACGACGACGGCCAGCCCGTCTTCGGCCCACGGGACGAAGCCGACCTGACCAAGATCGCCGCCGTCGGCCTGCCATTCTGGCTGGCCGGCGGCCGTTCGACCCCCGAGGACGTGCGCCACGCCCGCTCGGTCGGCGCCGCCGGGGTTCAGGTGGGCAGCCTGTTCGCCCTCTCCGCCGAGTCCGGACTCGCCCCTGACCTGCGGGAGGAGATGCTCACGGCGCTGGTCGAGGACCGTCTTGAGGTGCGCACCGACCCGCTCGCCTCGCCCACCGGGTTCCCGTTCAAGGTCGTCTCCCTCCCCGGCACGCTCTCCGACGACGCCGTCTACGCGGCGCGTCCTCGCCTGTGCGACGTCAGCCACCTGCGCACGCCGTTCGAACGTGCGCCCGGTTCGGTGGGCTACCGCTGCCCCGCGGAGCCCGTCGAGGTGTACGTGGAGAAGGGCGGGGACCCGGCCGACACCGTCGGACGCCAATGCCTGTGCAACGCACTGCTGGCCGACGTCGGCCTGGCGCAGACCCGGCGCGACGGCTACACGGAGGATGCGCTGCTCACCCTCGGTGCCGAGACCGCGGGCCTGACGAGGCTGCTGGCCAAGCATCCCGAGGGATGGAGCGCGCGGGACGTCGTGGAGCACCTGCTCGGCTGAACCTCGTGGGAGGCCCTCTCGCCTCTCGGGCGGCCGAACGCTCGCGCACGCGCACAGTTCGATCCGCCTCGCTCGACCGATTCGATCCGCCTCGCTCGACCGATGATTCGCTGCGCGACGGCGATCGCCTCACCGCCGAGCGTTCACGCCGCCGGGCCCGGGCGGCGGTCGGTGGGCGATCGGCGGTGGTTGTCGCGGCCCGTGCGCCACGTCGACGAGAACCATCGCCGAGGCCCCGTCTCCCTCACGGGCAGCGCGGGAGCACGTCGTCGACATCACCCACAGGGCTCGTCGACTCCTCAGCAGTTCCCACGGGGCTCGTTGCCCGGGCGGGGAGCCGACCGGCGGCCTGAGACGCGAGAGCGTGCGCTCAGGCCCGGCGCCGCCGCACCAGCTGCCACATGCCCGGCAGGCACAGGGCGGCGACGACGGCCTTGAGGGCGTCCCCGAGCAGGAACGGCACCACGCCGAGTGCGAGCGCGTCGGGCAGCGAGACCTGGAGGTACACCATCAGCCACGGCACCCCCAGGAGGTAGACGGTGGCGGTGGCGCCCACTGCGGCCGCGATCGTCGGCAGCGGGCGGCGGTCGCCGCCGCGGCGGGCCAGCATCCCCATGAGCATCGTGGCCGGGGCATAGCCCAGGATGTAGCCGAAGGACGCGAACGCCCAGCCGCTGCCGCCGTCGGCGAACACGGGCAGGCCGGCCACCCCCACGGCGAGCAGCAGGGCCACGCTCAGCGCCGCCCGGACCGGCCCGAGCACGGCGCCGACCATCAGCACCCCCAGCGTGCCGAGCGTGAGCGGCACGGGCGTGAAGGGCAGCGGGATCACGGCCTGTCCCACCAGGGCGACGATCGTGGCACCGCCGACGACGGCGGCGACGTCGCGCACCCGCCCGGCCGGCACGACGTCGAGCAGGGTCCGCTGTATGGCGATGGCTTCGACGGACATGGGTCTCCTTGGGTGAGGTGTCGAGGCGGTGTCGGGGCGGGATCAGGGAATCAACACGGCGGCCCGTCCACGACATAGGTCAGGGCATTCTCGTACATCCCGCGCTCGAAGGTACCCGGCGGGTACGCGCCGAGCACCACGCGGACGCGCAGCTCCGGCCGTACCCGCTCCGCCACACGCCCCCTCCCCGCAGCGATCGTCCCGGCACAGCGCGGCCGAACAGGTCCTAAAGTGCGGATCTGGGCTCAGAAGCGCACTTTAGGACCTGTTCGGCGGACGTGGTGATCGTCACGGCACAACGCGGCGGGACGGGGTGGTGGCGGGACGGGGTGGTGGGGGTTGTCGGCCGCGGCCTCCATGAGGGGACCGGGCACCGACGGGGGTCAGACGCGCACGCCCTCCAGGATGTCGCGCAGCTGCGCCACCGAGGTGGCCGACCGCAGCCGCTCGACCTGGGCCTGGTCGGTGAAGACGCCCGCGATCTTCTGGAGCAGCGCGAGGTGGTCGTCGCCCGCGCCGGCGATGCCGATCACGAACTCCGTCGGCTTGCCGTTCCAGTCGATGCCGCCCGGGTAGCGCACGAACGAGATCGCCGTCCGGTTGATCGCCGACCTGGCCGCGTTGGTGCCGTGCGGGATGGCTAGCCCGTTGCCCATGTGGGTCGAGACCGACGTCTCCCGCTCGTGCATCGCGTCGACATAGGACGGCTCGACCGCTCCGCCGGCGACGAGCAGCCGTCCGGCCTCGGTGATGGCCTCGTCACGGGTGGTCGCGGAGCCGTGGAGGACGACGGCGTCATCGGTGAGGACGCCGCTCGCGACGCCGTCGTCCTCGGCCGCCGCGCCCCCGGAACCCGCGCCGAGCATCTCGACGATCTCGTCGTAGCGCGGGCTGCCCATGAAGTTGTCGACCGAGACATGCACGGCCGAAGGCGTCCGCTGGCGGGCCCGCTCGGTGAGGTCCTGGTGCGTGACGACGAGGTCGTACGTGTCCGCCAGGTTGGCGATGGCCGCGTTGGTCACCTTCACGTCCGGGTGACCGGCCGCCCGGATCTTCTTGCGGAGCACCGAGGCACCCATCGCCGACGAACCCATGCCGGCGTCGCAGGCGAAGACGACGGTGCGGATCTCCTTGCCGGCGGTCCCGCCGAGCATCGAGGACGCGATGGACTTCTTGCCCTTCATCGCCTCCATGTCGGCCGTGGCCGCGGTGAGGTCACCCTCGTCGGTGGAGCGGTCGGTCCGCAGCAGGAACGCCGCCACCAGGAAGGACGCCGCGGCGGCACCGCCCATCGAGATGGTCACCCCGAGAATGTTGTCGCCGGCCACCTGGGCGTACACGGCGAACACCGAACCAGGTGCCGCCGGGGCCCGGAGGCCGACATCGAAGAGGACGTTCAGGAAGACGCCGGTCATGCCACCGGCGATCATCGCGATGATCAGCTTCGGCTTCATGAGGACGTACGGGAAGTAGATCTCGTGGATGCCGCCGAGGAAGTGGATGATCGCGGCGCCGGGGGCGGAGGCCTTAGCCATCCCGCGACCGAACAGCGAGAAGGCCAGCAGCAGGCCGAGACCCGGACCGGGGTTGGCCTCGAGCAGGAACAGCACCGACTTGCCCTGCTCGACCGCCTCGGCCGTGCCGAGCGGCGTGAGCACACCGGGGTTGATGGCGTTGTTGAGAAAGAGGATCTTGGCCGGCTCGATGACGAGCGAGGTCAGCGGCAACAGGCCGTTGTTGACCAGGGCGTCGACGCCGGAGCCGAGCAGGTCGCTGAGCCAGGTCACGATCGGGCTCATGATGAAGAAGCCGAAGACGGCCAGGATCCCGCCCCAGATGCCGGCAGCGAAGTTGTTGACCAGCATCTCGAAGCCGGGCTTGATCTTGCCGTCCCAGATCGCGTCGATGCGCTTCATGGTCCAGGCGCCGAGCGGGCCCATGATCATGGCGCCCATGAACATCGGGATGGAGGTCCCGGCGATGACCCCCATGGTCGCGATGGCGCCGACGACGCCGCCACGGGTGTCGTAGACCATCCGGCCGCCGGTGTAGCCGATCAGGATCGGCAGCAGGTAGGTGATCGTCGGGCCGACGATGCCGCCGCTGACGGAGTCGCCCCAGCCCCCGATCTCGGCGACCCAGCTGCCCGCCGAGGCGCCGATGCCGAGCTGGGGCAGCCAGCCGACCTCGATGAACAGAGCGGTGATGAGACCCCAGGCGATGAAGGCGCCGATGTTGGGCATCACCATGTTGGACAGGAACGTGCCGAACTTCTGGACTCGGACGCGCACGCCGGCGCGTGGTTCGGCTGTGGTGGTGGACATTCGTTTCCTCCCGAGGAGACGTCGTTGACCCCGATCACGTGTGTGAGACCTAGTAAACATCACACTCGGGCCGATTGCCAACCATTCGGGCAGGAATGTCTGCCCGGCTCTGTGGCTTTCGCCGTGCCGGAGCGTTACTGTGGCCGCATCCGTCAACCCGTTGGAAGGAACCACGATGAAGGCACTGCGCTTCTATGCCCCCGAAGATGTCCGGCTCGTCGACGTGCCCGAGCCCGACTGTGGGCCCGCAGAGGTCAAGATCAAGGTCAAGAACTGCTCGACGTGCGGTACCGACGTGAAGATCAAGAAGAACGGGCACGTCAACATCACCGGCGAGACCACGATGGGCCACGAGGTCGCCGGCGAGGTCGTCGAGGTCGGCGCGGAGGCGCTCGGGGGGTTCGCCGTCGGCGACCGCGTGCAGTGCATCGCGGCAGTCCCGTGCGGGCAGTGCCACGAGTGCCGCAAGGGGTGGATGGAAGTCTGCCAGAACCAGACCTCGGTGGGTTACCAGTACGACGGCGGGTTCGCCGAGTACATGATCGTGCCGGAGCAGGTGCTCAAGGTCGACGGTCTCAACCGCATCCCGGACAACGTCGGCTACGACGAGGCGTCCGCCGCCGAGCCGTTCGCCTGCGCCATCAACGCCCAGGAGCAGCTCGGCATCGAGGAGGGCGACTTCACCGTCATCTTCGGCGCCGGCCCGATCGGGTGCATGCACGTCCGCATCGCCCGCGGCGTCCACCAGGTCGGCACGATCGTGCTGGTGGATGTCAACGCCGAGCGGCTGAAGATGTCCGCCGACGCCGTCTCCCCCGACCACACCATCGACGCCTCGAAGGTGGACGTGGTGGAGGAGGTCATGAAGCTCACCGGGGGGCGCGGCGCCGACGTCATCATCACCGCTACCCCGGCCAACATCACCCAGGAGCAGGCCGTCGCGATGGCCGCCCGTCAGGGTCGGATCTCCTTCTTCGGCGGACTGCCCAAGACGGACCCGGTCATCACGCTCGACTCCAACCTGGTGCACTACCGTCAGCTGCACATCCACGGCGCCAACGGCTCCTCCCCGGACCACAACAAGCGGGCGCTGGAGTACATCTCCACCGGCCAGGTGCCGGTGAAGGACCTCATCACCCGACACGTCCCGCTGGCGGACGTCATGTCCGTCTTCGACATCGTCGCCAACGGCGAGGCGATCAAGGTGACCGTCGAGCCCTGAGCCCCGTCGGCGCGGTGCACCGGCTCGCGGGAGTCGGTGCACCGGTGCGTCCGGGGACGTCCGGCACCGACCGGGCCGGTGCGTCCGGGGAGGCTCGGCACCGACCGGTCCGGTTCGGACGCACCCGGGTCAGCGCAGCAGCGCCCGGACGGCGGCACGGCCGGCCAGCGGGTCGCTCGCGCCGAGCGCGGCCTCGGCCGCCGCCTCGCAGGCAGCCATCGAGACCTGGGCGAGCTGGGCGCCGACCGGGCGCACCGCCCGGGCTGCCATCGACAACGACGTCACGCCCATCCCGACGAGCGCGCACGCCAGCAGCGGGTCGGCCGCCGCCTCGCCGCACACCCCGACCGGCTTGCCCGCCCGCTTACCGGCCTCCGCGGTGATCGCGATGAGCTGGAGCACGGCCGGTTGCCAGGGATCGGTCAGGTGGGCGAGGTCGGTGGCCATCCGATCGGCCGCCATGGCGTACTGGGTGAGGTCGTTGGTGCCGATGGAGAGGAAGTCCACGACCTCGAGCATCCGGTGCGCCAGCAGCGCGGCGCTCGGGATCTCCACCATGACCCCGGGCTTGAGCCCGCGGCCGCGGACCTTGCCGGCGAAGTCGGCCGCCTCGGCGACGGTCGCGACCATCGGGGCCATGACCCAGGTCTCGGTGCCGGTCCGCTCCGCGGCGAGCGCGACGGCGTCGAGCTGGCGGTCCATCAGGCCCGGGTTCGCGAGGGCGAGGCGCAACCCGCGCACGCCCAGGGCGGGGTTCTCCTCGTTCGGCAGCGTCGCGAAGGCGATCGGCTTGTCAGAACCCGCGTCGAGGGTGCGGACGACGACATGCTGCCCCTGACCGAAGGCGCCGAGGACCGCGGCGTAGATCTCCGCCTGCTCCGCCACCGAGGGCTCGACGGCGGCGTCGAGGAAGCACAGCTCGGTGCGGAACAGCCCCACCCCCTGCACCGGCTCGCTGCTGGCCTGCACGGCGCTCGCACCGTCGGCGACGTTGGCCAGCAGCTCGACCGGGGTGCCGTCGGACGTCACTGCGGGGCCCGTCCACCGGGACAGCGCCTCGCGGGCCGCCCGGCTGGCCGCCACCCGCTCCTGGGCCCGGGCCGGGTCGACCCCCAGCTCGACCTCACCGGACTCGCCGTCGACGACGAGGAAGGTGCCCATGCCCACCTCGGTGATGCCGGCCGTGCCCACGACGCACGGGATCCCCAGCTGACGGGCGATGATCGCGGTGTGACTGGTGGCGCCGCCACGCTCGGTGACCAGGGCGGTGACGAGCTCGGGGTCGAGGCCCGAGGTGTCGCTGGGGGCGAGGTCCCTGGCGATCAGGATCGACGGCTGCGCCGGGGTGGGCACGCCGGGCTCGGGCTCGCCCACGAGGTGGGCCACCACCCGGAGCTCGATGTCCTCGAGGTCGGTGACCCGTTCGGCCATCAGGCCGCCCAGATTGGTGAAGACCGTGACGAACTGCTCGACGGCGGAGCCCACCGCGGCGACGAGCCCCTGACCGGCGCCGACGTTCTTGGCCACCGCACCGCGCAGCCCCGGGTCCCGCGCGAGGCCCGCACTGGCCTTCAGGACCTGGGCCGCCTGACCGGTGGCGCGGTCCCCCTTGCGCGAGAAGCTGTCGGCGACGGCGGCCACGGCGGCGTCGTACGCCGACATCGCTGCCTCGGCGTCGGCGAAGCCACCGTCGCCGAAGCGGGCGATCGCCTCGGGAGAGATCTCCCCGCGCACGAGCAGAGCGGGTCCGGCGGCGACTCCCGGGACGACCGGCGTCCCGCGGAGCACGGAGGAGGCAGTTGCGTTCATGACGTCACCTTAGATCAGTTCCACCTTGACACTCAACAAATACGGGGGTAAAACAACATAGACGCAGATGAGTGGTGGTCGCACCAGCACGTCGGCCCCGCCATCGGCCCAGCACGCCTCGACCAAGCGAAGGAGCGCCGGTGTACGCCGAGGAACGCCAGCATGCCATGGCCCGTAGGATCACCCAGCAGGGACGCTCTTCCGTGGCCGAGCTCGCGGAGGAGTTCTCGGTGACCACCGAGACCGTCCGGCGCGACCTCTCGGCGCTCGAGCGGGTCGGCCACATCCGGCGGGTCCACGGCGGCGCCGTCCCCACGAGCTCGGTGGCCGTCATCGAGCCCGGACTCAGCGAGCGAGACCTCGCGAACACCGCAGCCAAGGACCAGATCGCCGCCGCCGCGATCGCGCTGCTCCCGCCGCCCGGCTCGACCATCGTCATCGATGCCGGGTCCACCACGGTCCGGCTCGCCGCCCTGCTCCCCCACGACCACCGGCTGACCGTGGTCACCCACGCCGTCCCGATCGCCGCCCGGCTGGCGGGCCTGCCCCACATCGACCTGTTCCTGCTTCCCGGCCGGGTGCGCCGCACGACCCAGGCCGCCGTCGGGGCGGAGACCGTCGCCGCGCTCGCCGATCTCCGCGCCGACATGGCGTTCCTCGCCACCAACGGCCTGAGCACCGCGTACGGGCTGACCACCCCCGACCGCGAGGAGGCCGCGGTCAAGCGCGCCATCACCGCGGTCGGGCGACGCACGCTGGTGCTGGCCGACTCCAGCAAGATCGGGGTCGAGTCGTCGCTCCGCTTCGCCGCGACCAGCGACATCGACGTGCTGGTCACCGATGCCGGCATCACGACCAAGGACCGCACGGCCCTCGAGGACGCCGGCGTGGAGGTGGTCGTCGCATGATCGTCACCCTCACGCCGAACCCGAGCATCGACCGCACCGTCACCCTCGCCGGCAGGCTGGCCCGCGGCCAGGTGCAGCGCGTCGAATCGGTCACCTCGCAGGGCGGCGGCAAGGGGGTCAACATCTCGCGCGCCTGCGTCAGCGCCGGTCAGCCGACCGTCGCGGTGCTCCCGGCAGCCGTGGACGACCCGTTCGTTGCCGAACTGGCCGCCGCCGGCATCGACTGCCGCCCCGTGCCCCCGGCCGGTGAGATCCGTGTCAATCTCACCATCACCGAGCCCGACGGCACCACCACCAAGCTCAACTCACCCGGCGCAACGGTCGAGCAGTCCCACCTCGCCGCGATGACCGACGCACTGCTGGCGACCGCGGGCTCGGCGGACTGGGTGGTGCTCGCGGGCTCGCTCCCGCCGGGCGCCCCGCCCGCGTTCTACGCCGACGTCGTGCGACGCCTGCGGGGCACTGGTGCGCGGATCGCCGTCGACACGAGCGAGGCGCCGCTGCGTGCGCTGGTCGACGCCCTGCCCGGCGTCGCCCCCGACCTGATGAAGCCGAACGGCGATGAGCTCGCCTCCCTCACGGGCGAGGACGCCGCCGCACTCGAGGCGGACCCGGCACGGGCCGCAACCGCCGCCCGGGGCCTGGTGGACCGCGGCGTGCGGGCGGTGCTCGCGACGCTGGGCGGCAACGGTGCCGTGCTCGTCACCGGCGAGGGCGCCTGGCACGCCACTCCCCCACCCACCGCCGTGCTGAGCACGGTCGGCGCGGGCGACTCCAGCCTGTTCGGCTACATCCTGGGCGACGTCCGTGGACTCCCACCCGCCGAGCGGCTGACCCTCGCGGTCGCCTACGGCAGCGCGGCCGCCGGGCTGGTTGGCACCACGATCCCCCAGCCGTCGGACCTGCGAACCGAGCTCGTCATCGTGACCGCCCTCGAGCTCACCGCATGACCGCCGACACCGCCGCCT
>NZ_JBTSDU010000097.1:0-12928 GCF_054605595.1 Georgenia sp.
TCCCCGCCCCGAGCAGCGTGCTGGCGGCCGGGGTCGATCTCCTCGGGCGCGGCGAGCTCGGCATCCACGTCGCCATCTCCACCCAGCGGGTGCTGCTGGGCTTCGCCATCGGCGCCGCTGCGGGCCTGGCTGCCGGTGCCGTCATCGGCCTCTCCCGCTGGGCCGCAACCCTCTTCTCGACGACGATCGGCGCCTTCCGGGCCGTGCCATCGCTCGCGTGGGTGCCGCTGCTCATGCTCTGGATCGGCATCGGGGAGAGCTCCAAGGTCACCCTCATCGCGATCGGGGCGTTCTTCCCGGTGTTCACCACCGTGGCCATGGCACTCGGGCACGTGGACAGGCAGATCGTCGAGGCCGGCCGGGCCTTCGGACTGCGTGGACTCCGTCTCCTTGCCACTGTCCAGCTCCCCGCCGTGGTCCCCTCGGTGATCTCCGGACTGCGGCTCGCGCTAGCCCAGGCGTGGCTGTTCCTGGTGGCCGCCGAGCTCCTTGCCTCCTCCATGGGCCTCGGCTTCCTGCTCACCGACTCCCAGAACAACGGGCGGGTGGACCGGCTGCTCCTCGCAGTCGTGCTGCTCGCCATCCTCGGAAAGCTCACCGACGCGTTGCTCGGCATCGTGGAGAAGTGGGCGGTGCACAAGTGGGCGTGACGACCACCCCGGCGAGCCACCCGGCCGCCGTCGAGCCCGCGGGGCCCGGCGGCGTGACGACTGCGCACGGCGCTCGCGCACCCGGCGGCGACGTCGAGGCCGGCGAGGCCGCCCGGATCGCCTACTGGGAGCAGCAGGCCCGGCGCCTGGACTGGGCCGAGCCATGGCACACCGCCCACACCTTCCGCCCCGCCGTCGCGACCGGGGCGCTGCGTCCCGACGGCACCCCCGAGCTCACCGTGCCGACCATCGAGTGGTTCGCCGGCGGGCGGCTCAACGTCGCTCACAACTGCGTCGACCGGCATGTCGCCGCCGGTCGCGGCGACAGGGTTGCCTACTACTTCGAGGGCGAGCCGGGCGACCGGCGCGCCATCACCTACGCCCAGCTGCAGCGTGCGGTCGCCCAGGCAGCCAACGCCCTGACCTCCCTCGGCATCGCCAAGGGCGACCGCGTCGTCGTCTACCTGCCCGTCATCCCCGAGACCATCGTCATCACGCTCGCCGTGGCCCGCATCGGTGCCGTGCACTCGCTCGTCCTCGGCGGCTTCTCCGCCGAGGCGCTGCGCTTCCGGGTGGAGGACACCGGCGCCAAGCTGCTCGTCACCTCCGACGGGCAGTACCGCCGCGGCCAGGCCGTCCCGGTCAAGACCAACGCCGACCACGCCCTCGCCGGCGAGAACGAGATCGAGCACGTCCTCGTGGTGCGCCGCACCACCGAGCCCGGCCGAGAGCACGAGGTGGCGTGGACGCCAGGCCGTGACGTCTGGTGGCACGACGTCGTCGAGACCTCGAGCGCCACCCACGTCCCGGAGTCCTTCGACGCCGAGACCCCGCTGTTCATCATGTACACCTCGGGCACCACCGGGCGGCCGAAGGGCCTGGTGCACACCTCGGGCGGCTACCTCACGCAGGCGTCGTCGAGCTACGAGCTGCTCTTCTCCCACCCCGACCTCGCCGAGCGGGAGCACGACGTCCACTGGTGCACCGCGGACCCGGCGTGGGTCACCGCGCACACGTACGAGATCTACGGGCCACTGTCCAACGGCGTCACCCAGGTCATCTACGAGGGCACCCCGACGACGCCGCACCCCGGCCGGCACTTCGAGATCATCGAGCGCTACGGCGTGACCAGCTACTACACCGCCCCCACCCTGGTGCGCTCCCTCATGGGCACGTTCCCCGACGGCCCGCCGGCGGAGTACGATCTCGGCTCGGTCCGTCTCCTGGGCACCGTCGGCGAGGCCACGAACCCCGAGGCGTGGCGCTGGTTCCGTGAGCACATCGGCCGCCGTACCGCGCCGGTGGTGGACACCTGGTGGCAGTCGGAGACGGGCGCGACGATCCTGTCCCCACGCCCCACCGATGCGACCTTCAAACCCGGCTGCGCCACCCGTGCCCTGCCCGGGGTGAGCACCAAGGTCGTCGGCGACGACGGCGCCGAGGTGCCGCCCGACGTCCAGGGCTACGTCGTCGTCGACCGTACCGGGCCCGCCATGGCCCGCACCGTGTGGCGTGACCCCCAGCGCTACCTCGACTCCTACTGGCGCAAGTTCGCCGCCCAGGGCTACTTCCTCGCCGGCGACGGCGCACGGCGCGACGAGGACGGCGACACCTGGATCCTCGGCCGCGTCGACGACGTCCTCAACGTCTCCGGCCACCGCCTGTCCACCATCGAGATCGAGTCCGCGCTCGTCGCCCACCCGTGGGTGATCGAGGCCGGTGTCGCCCCGACGGCGGACCCGCGCACCGGGCACGCCATCACCGCCTTCGTCGTCCTGCGCGACGGCGTCCCGCCCGCCGAGGTCACCGGGAGCCTGCGCGAGCACGTGGCCCGCGAGATCGGGCCCATCGCCAAGCCGGCCCACGTCGTCGTCGTCCCGGACCTGCCCAAGACCCGGTCGGGGAAGATCATGCGCCGCCTGCTCACCCAGCTCTACGAGGGCAGCGCCCTCGGCGACACGACCTCCCTCCAGAACGAACCCGCCGTCCCCGCCATCGCGGACGCCGTCGCGCGATTCAAGGAGTCCGCATGACCACCGCCGAACACACCTCCCAGGAGTCCGCATGAGCATCGACTACGCCACCCCGCTGAAGTTCGCCTACTGGGTGCCCAACGTCTCCGGCGGGCTGGTCGTCTCCACGATCGAGCAGCGCACGAGCTGGGACGGCGAGTACAACAAGACCCTCGCCCGCATCGCGGAGCAGAGCGGCTTCGAGTACGCCCTGACTCAGACCCGTCACGCCGCCGCCTACGGCGCCGACAAGCAGCACGAGGCCACCAGCTTCTCACTCGCGCTGCTGCTCGCCACCGAGCGGCTCAAGGTCATCGCCGCGGTGCACCCGGGCATGTGGCACCCCGGGGTGTTGGCGAAGTTCATCATCACCGCCGACCACCTCTCCGGCGGGCGGGCGGCCGTCAACGTCGTCTCGGGCTGGCTCAACGACGAGTTCGCCGACTTCGGCCTGCCGTGGCTCGAGCACGGCGAGCGGTACGTGCGCACCGAGGAGTTCATCCGGGCGCTGCGCGGCCTGTGGACCGAGCAGGGCTACTCCCAGTCGGGCGAGTACTACGACGTCAAGGACGTCACCCTGAACCCGCCGCCCGTGGACATGCCCCGCCGGCCACACCCGGAGATCTTCTTCGGCGGCAATTCCACCGCCGCGCAGTCCGCCGCCGGGCGCACCGCCGACTGGTACTTCTCCAACGGCCGCGACCTCGAGGGCTTCACGGAGAACATCGCCGGCGTCGCCCGTGCCGCCGCCGAGGCCGGGCGCGACCCCCGGTTCGGGCTCAACGGCTTCGTCATCGCCCGGGACTCCCGCCGGGAGGCCCGGGAGACGTTGCGCGAGATCGTCGCCAAGGCGCACCGCCCCGCCGTCGAGGGCTTCGCGGCCGCCGTCAAGGAGGCCGGGCAGTCCACCGCGGACGGCAAGGGCATGTGGGCGGACTCCACGTTTGAGGACCTCGTGCAGTACAACGACGGCTTCCGCACCGGGCTCATCGGCACCCCGGAGCAGATCGCCGAACGCATCGTCGAGTACAAGAAGGTCGGCGTGAACCTCCTGCTCACCGGCTACCTGCACTTCCAGGAGGAGGTCGCCGCGTTCGGGCGGGACGTCCTGCCGATCGTCCGCGAGCTCGAGGCGGACCTGGCTCGCGGCAACGGCACCGAGCTGCGGACCGACCTGCTCCCCGCCGTCGACCTCGACGCCGCCGCGGGCGCCGTCGCGACGTCACCCGGCGCGGTCCCCGTCGCGACGTCACCCACCGGCGCTTCGCCGTCGCCCGCACGCGAACCGGCGGAGCACGCCACCTCGACGCTGCACGCCGAGGAGGTCCTGGCCCGATGAGCGACCACCAGTTCGGGTTCCGCACCCGCGCCCTGCACGCCGGCGGCACGCCCGATGCCACCCACGGTGCCCGGGCCGTGCCGATCTACCAGACGACGTCCTTCGTCTTCAAGGACACCGACGACGCCGCCAACCTCTTCGCGCTGCAGAAGTACGGCAGCATCTACTCCCGCATCGGCAACCCCACGGTCGCGGCGTTCGAGGAGCGCATCGCCTCCCTCGAGGGCGGCATCGGTGCGGTCGCGACGGCGTCGGGCATGGCCGCGGAGTTCATCACCTTCACCGCGCTCGCCGGGGCGGGGGACCACATCGTCGCCTCGGCCCAGCTCTACGGCGGCACGATCACCCAGCTCGACGTGACGCTGCGCCGCTTCGGTGTGGAGACCACGTTCGTTGGCGCCACCGACCCGGCCGACTACGCCGCGGCGATCCGGGAGAACACCAAGGCCGTCTACGCCGAGGTCGTCGCCAACCCCTCCGGGGAGATCGCCGACATCGAAGGGCTGGCCAGGGTCGCCCACGACGCCGGCGTCCCACTGGTCCTGGATGCCACCGTCTCGACGCCGTACCTGGTCCGACCCTTCGAACA
Source organism: Georgenia sp. (assembly GCF_054605595.1). Taxonomy (NCBI): domain Bacteria; kingdom Bacillati; phylum Actinomycetota; class Actinomycetes; order Allobogoriellales; family Allobogoriellaceae; genus Georgenia; species Georgenia sp. Next base: position 4,591 of record NZ_JBTSDU010000097.1, read on the forward strand.
CGGCGCGGACATCGTCATCCACTCCGCCACGAAGTTCCTCGGCGGTCACGGCACCACGCTCGGCGGCATCGTCGTCGAGAGCGGCCGGTTCAACTGGGGCAACGGCAAGTTTCCCCAGATGACCGAGCCGGTGGCGTCCTACGGCAATGTCTCCTGGTGGGGCAACTTCGGCGAGTACGGGTTCCTCACCAAGCTGCGCTCGGAGCAACTGCGCGACATCGGCCCCGCCCTGTCCGCGCAGTCGGCGTTCCAGCTCCTGCAGGGCGTGGAGACACTGCCGCAACGCATGGACGAGCACCTGCGCAACGCCCAGGCCATCGCCGAGTGGCTCGCCGCCGACGAGCGCGTCTCCTACGTCAACTTCGCCGGCCTACCCACGCACCCCCACCATGAGCGGGGGAAGAGGTACCTCCCGCGCGGCGTCGGCTCCGTGTTCGCGTTCGGGGTGCGGGGCGGGCGGGCCGCCGGCAAGGCGTTCATCGAGTCGCTCCAGCTCGCGAGCCACCTGGCCAACATCGGTGACGCGCGCACGCTCGTCATCCACCCCGGCTCGACGACGCACCAGCAGCTCTCCGCCGAGCAGCTCGCCGTCGCCGGGGTGCCCGAGGACCTGGTGCGGATCTCGGTCGGCCTCGAGGACCTCGAGGACCTCCTGTGGGACCTCGACCAGGCCCTCGACACCGCCCAGGAGGCCGTCGCCGCGCAGGCGGCAGCCGGTGCCGGCACCGCAGCGGGTGCACCGGTTGCGGGTGCGGGTGCCGACCGGCGCGCGGGTGCGGGTGCGGACCGGCCCACGGGTGCGGGTGCCGACCGGCCCACCGGTGTGGGAGCGGACCGGCCCACGGGTGCGGACCGGCGCGCGGGTGCGGACCGGCCCACGGGTGCGGACCGGCCCACGGGTGCGGGTGCCGACCGGCCCACCGGTGTGGGAGCGGACCGGCGCGCAGGTGCGGGTGCCGACCGACCCAGCCCTGCGGGTGTCGGCGGCCTGCCGTATGCCGTCTCCGCCGGGGTGGCCGCCCTGGCCGGGTCACCCGCGCCGGAGGACCCGGCGTGTGCCGTGTCGGGTGCGAGCTTGTCCGCCGAGCACGCCGCGGCGTCCTCGAACGGAGCCCGCCGATGACCGCCACCGACCCGACCATCCGCACCTGGGAGGGCCCCTCCGCCATCGACCGGCTCCGCATCTTGCGAGGCACGCGGTCGATCGCGATCGTCGGGGCATCGGACAAGCCGTCGCGGGCTTCGTACTTCGTCGCGACCTACCTGCTGTCCTCGACGTCGTACCGGGTGTACTTCGTCAACCCGGTCGTGGAGACGATTCTCGGCCACCGCACGTACGCCTCGCTCGCCGACCTGCCCGAGACACCGGACCTGGTGGACGTCTTCCGCCGGCACGACGACCTGCCGGGCGTGCTGGAGGAGACGGTCGCCGCCGGGGCGAAGACGCTGTGGCTCCAACTGGGCTCCTGGCACGAGCACGTGGCCCACGGCGCCGAGGCCGCCGGGATCGACGTCGTCATGGACCGGTGCGTGAAGATCGAGCACGCCCGCTTCCACGGCGGCCTCAACCTGGCGGGGTTCAACACCGGCGTCATCTCCTCCAAACGGCAGGTCATCGCGTAGGGGATCCGGGTGAGGGCACACCCGTTCGGCGTTGAACTCGTGCTCCCGGCGACGAACTCGCACCGCCGGAGTGCGAGTTCGTCGCCGGAATGACGAGTTCGCGGGCAGGGTGCCCCGGCCCCTGGGCACCCTGCCCATCCGACCAGCGGGCGGCCCGGCCCCGGGCGGGCCACAGCGGCTACGCTGATCGCGCCGCCGTCCGCCGAACCAGGAGCGCACCCATGGGACGCATCGTCGTCGAGGTCATGCCCAAGCCCGAGATCCTCGACCCACAGGGCAAGGCCGTCGCGGGGGCGCTACCGCGGCTCGGTCTGGACCAGTTCGCCGGGGTGCGGCAGGGCAAGCGGTTCGAGCTGACGGTGGACGGTGACGTGACCGCCGAGCTCCTCGCCGCCGCCCGCAAGGCCGCCGAGACCGCCCTGTCCAACCCGATCATCGAGGACGTCGTCGGCGTGTACGACGCGGAGCAGCGCTGATGGCGGCCGCGGGCGCCCGAATCGGTGTCGTCACCTTCCCCGGCACGCTCGACGACCGCGACGCCCAGCGGGCCGTCCGCCTGGCCGGCGCCGAGCCGGTGGCGCTGTGGCACGCCGACGCCGACCTCCACGGCGTCGATGCCGTCGTCCTGCCCGGCGGGTTCTCCTACGGCGACTACCTGCGCTGCGGCGCCATCGCCCGCTTCGCCCCCGTCATGACCGAGGTGCTCGCCGCCGCCCGCGCCGGCCTGCCGGTGCTCGGCATCTGCAACGGTTTCCAGATCCTCACCGAGGCGCACGTGCTCCCGGGCGCCCTCATCCGCAACGACCACCAGAAGTTCATCTGCCGCGACCAGCAGTTGCGGGTCGTCAACGCCGAGACGCCGTGGACGCGCGACCTCACCGCCGGCCAGGTCATCACCGTCCCGCTGAAGAACGGTGAGGGTGGCTTCGTCGCCGACGACGCCACGCTCGACCGACTCGAGGGCGAGGGGCAGGTCGTCTTCCGCTACGAGGGGTTCAACCCGAACGGATCGATGCGCGACATCGCGGGCGTGAGCAACGAGCGCGGTAACGTCGTCGGCCTCATGCCGCACCCGGAGCACGCCGTCGAGCCCGGCTTCGGTCCCGACGTCCCCGACGCGCCGCGCAGCGGCACCGACGGCCTGGCGCTGTTCACCTCGGTGCTCGGCTCCCTCGTCCACGCCTGAGCAGGGCCCCGCGCCCGAGCAGGCCCCTCACCCGAGCACGCCGGCCAACGGCGTCGCCGCGAGCCCGTGCGCCTGGGCGACGGGCGCGCTCACGAGTGCGCCGTCGTGCGTGTTCAGGCCCAGGGCCAGCGCCGGGTCGGCCCGCATGGCGCCGCGCCAGCCGCGGCTCGCCAGCTCCACCGCGTAGGGCACCGTCACGTTCGTCAGCGCATACGTGGACGTGTGCGGGACGACGCCGGGCATGTTCCCCACGCAGTAGAACTGGGTCTGGTGGACGCGGTACGTCGGGTCGTTGTGGGTGGTGGGGCGGGAGTCCTCGAAGCAGCCACCCTGGTCCACCGCGATGTCGACGACGGCGCTGCCCGGCTTCATCGCGGCCACCTGCTCGTTCGTGACGAGCTTCGGCGTCCGCGCCCCCGGCACCAGGACCGCGCCGACGACGAGATCGGCCGCCGTGACGGCCCGGGCCAGCTCGTACGCGTTCGACGCCACCGTCTGGAGTCGCCCCTGGAACAGGGCGTCCGCGTAGCGGAGCTTGGTGACGTTCTTGTCCAGCAGCACCACGTCCGCCTGCATGCCGATCGCGATCGCGGCGGCGTTCAGGCCGGCGACCCCCGCGCCGATCACCACCACGCGGGCGGAGTACACCCCGGACACCCCGCCCAGCAGCACACCGCGTCCACCCTCGGTACTGATGAGCGTGTGGGCCCCCACGATCGGCGCGATCCGGCCGGCCACCTCGCTCATCGGGGCCAGCAGCGGCAACGACCCGTCCGGTTCCTGGACCGTCTCGTACGCGATCGCCGTCACCCGTCGCCGCAGCAGCTCCTCGGTCAGGGCCCGGTCCGCCGCCAGGTGGAGGTAGGTGAAGAGCAGCTGTCCCGCTCGCAGATACCCGAACTCGGCCGGGACCGGCTCCTTGACCTTCAGCACCAGCTCCCCGGACTCCCACACCTCGGCCGCCGTCGCGCCGATCGTGGCGCCGGAGGCCACGTAGTCGGCGTCCGGGATGGCCGAGCCGCTGCCCGCCCCCGTCTCGACGACGACGTCGTGGCCCTGCCGGACCAGCTCGTGGACGCCGGCGGGGGTGATCGCCACCCGGTACTCGGCGTCCTTGACCTCGCGTGGCACCGCGATACGCATGAGAACCTCTCTCCCGGGGCGCTCCGTCGCGCCCCTCCGGGCGAGTGTAGGGCCGTCGTCGTCGCTCGCGCGCAGGTCCCGGGCACGGCCCGGCCGGCACCGCACGCTCGGTGGGCCGGGGTCAGGGCGCCTCGGTGAGCCGGCCGGTGTCCATCTCCCACCGGCGGGTCGCGCGCACGTTCGCCAGCATGCGGCGGTCGTGCGTGACCAGCAGCACCGTGCCGGGGAAGGACTCCACGGCCTGCTCGAGCTGGGTGATGGCGGGCAGGTCGAGGTGGTTGGTGGGTTCGTCCAGCACGAGCAGGTTCACCCCGCGTGCCTGGAGCAGCGCCAGGGCGGCGCGGGTGCGCTCGCCGGGGGAGAGGGAGGACGCCGGCCGGGTCGCGTGCTCGCCCCCGAGGCCGAACTTGGCCAGCAGCGTGCGGACCTCGGCGTCGGGCCAGTCCGGCACCACGGTGCCGAACGTCGCCGCCAGCGGGGCCTCGCCCCGGAACAGGCCGCGTGCCTGGTCCACCTCGCCGACGGCGACGCCCGAGCCGAGTGAGGCGCGACCGGTGTGGGGGGCGATCCGCCCCAGCAGCAAGTCCAGCAACGTCGACTTGCCGGAGCCGTTGGCGCCGGTGATGACGATGCGGTCCCCGTAGTCGACCTGGGCCGTCACCGGGCCCAGCGTGAAGGCGTCGGCGCCGCGGTGCACGACGGCGTGGTCGAGCGTGGCGACCACGCTGCCGCTGCGCGGTGCGGCGGCGATGGACATCTGCAGCGCCCACTCCTTGCGGGGCTCCTCGACCTTCTCGAGCCGCTCGATCGCCCGTGCCGTCTGGCTCACCTTGGCTGCCTGTTTCTCGGTCTGGGAGATCGCGTGCGCCTTGCCGTGCTTGTCCGGCTCCCGCGCCGCCTTCTTGCGGGCGTTGCGGATGCCCTTGTCCACCCAGGACCGCTGCATCTGGGAACGCGACTTGAGGGAGCCGAGCTGGTCGGCGTACTCCTCGTAGGACTCCCGGGCATGCTGCCTGGCCAGCTCGCGCTCGGTGAGGTAGGCCTCGTAGCCGCCGTCGAACACGCTGACCCGCTGCTGCGCGAGGTCGAGCTCGACGATGCCGGTCACCGAGCGGGCGAGGAACTCGCGGTCGTGGCTGACGATGACGAGCGGGGCGCGGGAGTCGGCGACGAACCGTTCGAGGCGCGCCAGGCCGGCGAGGTCGAGATCGTTGGTCGGCTCGTCCAGCAGCAGGATGTCGTACCGGGACAGCAGCAGTGCGGCGAGCGCCGCCCGGGCTGCCTCGCCGCCGGACAGCGTCGCCATCGGCGCGTCCAACGTGACGCCGAGGCCGACGTCCGCCGCGGCGGCGGCCGCCCGCTCGGCCAGGTCCGCACCGCCGAGCGCGAGCCAGCGCTCGAGAGCCAGCGAGTACGTCTCCGCCGCCGCCGCGTCCTCGGGTGCGGCGGCCATCGCGTCCGCGGCGGCGTCGATGGCGGTGGTGGCGTCGGCGACCCCGGTGCGCCGGTGCAGCAGGCCCAGCACGGTTTCACCCGCGCGGCGCTCCGGCTCCTGGGTGAGGTAGCCGATGGTGGCGCGGGGCGGGGCGAGCGTGGCCCTGCCCTCGATGTCCGCACCGGTGGGCAGGCCGGCCAGGGCGGCCAGCAACGTCGACTTGCCCGACCCGTTGGCGCCGACCAGACCCCAGACGTCCCCGGGTGCGACGGTGACGGTCAGGTCGGCGAACAGGCGGCGGGCGCCGCGCGCGGCGCCGAACCCGTTGACGTGCAGCGTGGCGGACACCTGTGGGAGCGTACCGGCCGCGCGCGGCCCGAAGTAGGCATGTCCCGGGTTGACAACGAGCGAGTTGTGAGCATGTGACCGAACCTGTGGGCCGTGGACGGATCCGGGTCAGATCGGTCGGACGGCCCCGGTCACGTGGAGGCGTCCGGAGCGGGTGTCCGTGAGCGAGTACTCGGTGCCCGACCGGGTCGGCACCGCCGCTCCGCCTGCCAGATCTGGCGCTGCCGCCACACCCGCGCCGGCAGTGAGGGACAGGATCACGTCGCTCGGCAGCAGCACCGGTTTGGCGAACTCCGCCGTCCACTCGAATGGCCCGGGCTCCCGGCGGACGGCGGCCAACGCACGGGCAGCGGTGTACATGCCGTGCGCGATCGGCCGGGGGAACCCGAACAGTCGGGCCCCCAGCTTCGAGATGTGGATGGGGTTGCGGTCCCCGGAGACGGTGGCGTACCGGCGCCCGGTGTCGGCGGCCAACCGCCAGCGGGCCGCAACCGCTGCGGCCGGTGGCGCGCCCGCTCCGACCGGTGGCACGCCCGCTGCGGCCGCGCCGCCCGATGCCTCGCGCGCCGTGCTCGCCGCACCGTCAACCGCGCCCGCGGGCGTTCCCGCCGGGTGCGCGTCCTCCGGTGCGGCACCGTCGAGGTGGCGTCCCTTGGCGAGGTAGGTCGACGTCCCGCGCCACACCTCGTCCACGCCGACCCGCACGCTCACCACCACGTCCACCTGGGTGCCGCGCGGGTGCGCGCGCAGCGCCTCGGCCCATGCCCGCACGTCGAGCTCCTCGCCGAGCACGAGCGCCCGGCGCTGGACCACCCGGTTGGCGATGTGCACCATGCCGAGCACCGGCAGCGGGAAGTCGGCGCGCACCATGACGGCCATCGCGAGCGGGAATGCGAGCACGTGGACGTACCCGGCGGGCAGCTCGTCCGTACCCGGCTCGCCGATGACGTGCTGGTACCGGGTGAGCTGTGCCGCATCGGCACGCACCCCGTCCGCCCGCAGCACCACCTGGGGCAGGCCGCCGCCGGCGAGCGGCCGCGAGGACATCACGAGGGCCCGGCTGCGCCCGATCGCCCGGGCGTAGAGCGCACCGAGCGGTGGCACGGCCGGGAGGACCTCCTCCCCGTACCCCGGGGGTGGGCCGCCCGCCCGGAGGCCGCCGGCGGTGGCCCGGGAGCCGGGCCGCGTGGCGCCCGTCACTGGCCCACCAGGAGCTGCCCGCACACGCGCAGCACCTGCCCGTTGATGCCGCCGGCCTGCGGGGAGGCCAGGAACGCGATCGCCTCGGCGACGTCGACCGGCCGGCCGCCCTGCTGCAGCGAGCTGGTCCGACGCGACAGCTCGCGCGCCACCGGTGGGATCGACGCCGTCATATCCGTCTCGATGAACCCGGGCGCGACGGCGTTGACCGTCCCCCCGGCTCTCCCCACCGGGCCGGCGAGTGCCCGCGTCATCCCGATGATCCCGGCCTTCGCGGCGCCATAGTTCGTCTGCCCGCGGTTCCCGGCGATGCCCGACGTCGACGCGAGCGAGATGATCCGCGGCGCCACCCCACCACCGAGCACGCCGGGTGCCGCGAACGTCTCGTTCATCCGCAGCGGTGCGGCGATGTTCACCGCCAGCAAGCCCTCGAACCGCTCCGACGTCATGTTCGCGAGCAGCTTGTCCCGCAGGATCCCCGCGTTGTGCACCACGACGTCCAGGTGCCCGTAGCGCTCGCGGGCGACGGCCAGGATGCGCTCGGCGGCGTCGTCGACGGTGATGTCGAGCTGGAGCGCGGTGCCATGCACCTCATTCATCACCGCAGCGAGGCCCTCGCCGGCGGCCGCGACGTCCACGCCGAGCACCTGCGCGCCATCGCGCGCGAGCACCCGGGCCACCTCCGCCCCGATCCCGCGCGCCGCCCCGGTGACGACGGCGACCGCACCCACGAGCGGGCGCGTCCAGTCCGCCGGGTCCGTGCCGCCGTCGGTGCCGACGGTGAGGAGTTGGCCGTCCACGAACGCCGAGCGGGCCGAGAGCAGGAACCGCAGGCCGCCGCGCACCGATGGGGCGCCGACGTCGACACCTTCCGCCAGGACCAGGCCGTTGCCGGTGGCACCCGCGCGCAGCTCCTTGGCGAGCGAGCGCAGGAAGCCGTCGACGCCCTGCCTAGCCGCGGCCACGGCAGCACCGGTGGACCAGTCCTGGCCCACCGCGGCACTGCCGGGCCAGTCCTGGCCCGCCGCCGGGCCGGGCCGCGAGAGTGTCACGACCCGCCCGCCCGGCGCCAGCGACCGCAGCACGGAGCCGAGCTGGAGGGCCGGTGCGGCCAGTGCGTCAGGGTGGTCCAGCGCCGTCAGCACGACGACGACGCCGCCCCACCGCTGGTGCTCGGGCAGGCGGGTGTCGCGCCGCACGTCCAGGTCCCAGGCGAGCAGCCCGGCGGAGACGGCGTCGGCGTCCGCCGTCGAGGCGGCGTCGGAGAGCACCAGGACCGGACCGGGTGCGAGCGGGACGTCCACCGATGCCGGGTCGGTCCGCCGCAGCCGGACCGGGCGGGGCAGCCCGAGCTTCTTCGCGACCGTGGCGGGCAGGCCGCCGCTGACGAGGTCGAGATACGT
>NZ_JBTSDU010000098.1:0-12564 GCF_054605595.1 Georgenia sp.
CGGTGCGTACCGGGCTGCCCACATGCGCCGTGCCCTCGGTGCGTACCTGGCCGTCCACACGTGCCGTGCCCTCGGTGCGTACCTGGCCGCCCACACGTGCCGGGCCGCCGGCACCGCCGGTCGCGGGCAGCCGGGCGCGGCCGAAGATGTCGGCAGCCTGCGCCTCCAGCAGATCGGCGTCGCGGCGGAGCTGGTCGGCGGTGCGTGCCAGGGCCGCGGCGACGCCGGGACCGAGTGCCTCGACGAGGGCGGGCAGCGCCCGTTCGCGCACCGCGGCGCGGCGCAGCGGGGTGCCGTCGGCGGCACGCCAGGGCCCGTCGGTGGTGTTGGTGGGGTCGTGGTGGACGTCGAGGCCGAGCGCGTCGCACACCGCCTCGGTCTGGCTGCGCCGCAGCCCGAGCAGGGGGCGGCGCCACAGCCCCCGCGCGGGCGCCATGCCGGCGAGCGACCGGGCGCCCGAGCCGCGCGCGAGTCCGAGCAGGACGGTCTCGGCCTGGTCGTCGAGCGTGTGCCCGAGCAGGACGGCGTCGGCCGCGAAGGCCGTCGCGGCCGCCTCGAGCGCGCCGTACCGCGCCGTGCGGGCGGACCCCTCCGGCCCGCCGTCGGGCGGGATCATCACCGGAACCACCGTGACCGGGTCGAGGCCCAGGTCGCGGCACTGCCGCGCAGCCCGCTCGGCGACGGCGTCCGAGCCGGGCTGGAGACGGTGGTCGATGACCACGCCGCCGGCGAGCCACCCGGCACGGGGGGCGACGAACGCCGTCGCCGCCGCCAGGGCGAGGGAGTCGGCGCCGCCGGAGCATGCGACGAGCACGTGCGCGCCGGGGGGCAGGTCGGCGAGGGCGTGGCGCACCGCGGTCCGGGCGGCGGCGACGTCGGCGTGCGGCCCGGCCATCGGGCGGATCAGCCGTGCACGCGGCGCACCCAGGCCTCCGGGTCCGCCACCTCGGCGGCCGTGGGCAGGTGCTCCGGCGAGGTCCACACGGCGTTCAGGCCACGGTGGCCCACCCGGGCGACGACGGCGCGCACGAACTTCGCACCGTTGCGGTACTGGGCGATCTTGGCGTCCATGCCGAGCAGGCGTCGCAGGAGGATGTCGGGCGTGGACGTGCCGTCGCGGCGCTTCTCGAACGACGCTCGGATCCGGCGGACCGAGGGCAGGCGGGCGGGGCCGACGGCGTCCATGACCACGTCGGCGTGGCCCTCCAGCAGGCTCATCACGGCGACGATCTCGGCCATGGCCGCCTTCTCGGGCTCGCTGAGGAAGGCGTCGACGAGCGGCCCGCCGACGCCGGCGTCGGTCGCGACGGCGGGCTCGTGGCCGAGCACGGAGCCGAAGGTCTCGATCACGGCGCGCAGGGCACGTCGGAGGCGGTCGCTGCCCTGCTCGGTGGCGGAGACGCCCGCAAGCAGGTCGCGCATGCGCCCCGCGAGGTGCGGGGCCAGCCAGGGGGCGGCCGCGAACTGCAGGGAGTGGGTCTGCTCGTGCAGGCACACCCACAGCCGGAAGTCCATGGCGTCGAGGTCGAGCTCCCGCTCGATCTTGAGCACGTTGGGGGCCACGAGCAGCAGCCGCCCCCGGGGCGCGCCGTCGTCGTCCGTGGGGGGATCGAGATCGGTGAAGGGGTCGAACTGGCCGAGGATCCGGGGCGAGAGGAGGGCGAGCATGACGCCCATCTCCTCCCCCGCCAGCCGGACGGAGCCGGGCAGCTTGGACGTGGGCAGCAGCCCGTCGGTGAGGCGGGCGAACATCTCGACGTTGGCCTGTGCCCAGCGGGGCCGGTCGACGACGAACACCGGCACGCGGGCGGCGGCGGTCGCGGCGTCGTGCAGGCCGGTGATCTCGCCGACGTGCGTGGGCGCCTCGGCCGCGGCGGACCGGAGAACGCCGGTCAGCGCCCGCAGCTCCGCCCGGGAACCGTGCGGACCGGGGCGCGAGAGGGATCTGGCGCGGCGGACCGCCACCTGCCAGTCGACGGCGCTGCTCATGCGTCCAACCTAACCTCTCACGCGCACCCGCAGGTGACGACCGACTCCGTCCACGCATCGATCGCGAGCCTGGCCTGGAGCGCGGTGCCGGTCTCGAGACCGTCGGACTCCACGGAGAAGGCGAGGAGCCGCCCGCCGGTGTCGACGAGGATGCCGGTCAGGCTGACGGCGTTGATGAGGGTGCCGGTCTTGGCCCGCACCCGCCCGGCGGCCTCCTCGGTGAGTCGGTCATCGAGCGTGCCGTCGAGGCCGCCGACCGGGAGGGCGGGCACGAGGCCGCGCAGCGAGTCGGTGTCCATGGCGGTCAGGAGCACGTCCACGAGGACGGCGGGCGGGATGCGGCTGCTCGCACTGAGCCCGGACCCGTCGGCCAGACGCACGCCGGTCATGTCCACGCCCAGGTCGCTCAGCCGGCGCCGGACGGCCGAGGTGGCACCGGCCAGGTCCGGCGTGGCGCCACGGGCCACGGCGACGAGGCGGGCCAGCACCTCGGACGTGGAGTTGTCCGAGCGCTTGAGCATGTCGCGCACGATCTCCCCGACCGGGGCCGAGGTCACCTCGCCGAGCACCTCCGCGTCGGCGGTCGCGGTGGTGCGGCTGACCTCACCGGTGACCTCGACGCCGTGCGCGGCGAGGGCGCTCGCGAAGCGGCGTGCGGCGTCGAGCGCCGGGTCCGCCGCGTACTCGCCGTCCACCAGACCGGTGTCGACGGCGAGGGCCTGGACAGGCATGACGTACCGCCGGTCGGCACCGGTGACGTCCGGGGCGTACGCCGGGCCGGCGAAGAGGGAGTCGTCCAGCGCGACCCGCACGGGCCCGGTGCCCGCGAGCGCGGCAGCGGCCTGCGCGGCGAGGACCGCGCGCCCGGCGCGGCCGCGCACGGCCGCGGGATCGCCCTCCCCCACGGCGAGCAGGGCATCGCCACCGCCGACGAGGACGACGGTGCCGGACCCGCCCCGCACGGCGGTGGTGGTCAGGACGTGCTCGGCGCCGAGGGCGTCGAGGACGGCGGCCGCGGTGAGGATCTTCAGCGAGGAGGCCGGCAGCCGGGGCGTGTCCCCGTCTGAGTCGAGCAGGATCTCCCCGGTGAGCGCATCGGCGACCACGACGCCGACGGCGCCGGTCAGCCGGTGGTCGGCGCGCAGGGCAGCGGTGAGCTCGGCCAGCGCGTCGGCCGTCGGCACGGGCGCGGCGGCGTCGGGGCCGGCGACGGTGGGGGCGACCAGCGTCCCATCGGGCAGGTCGAGGGCCGGGAACGGCAACGGGTCCGGCACGGGCGGCTTCGTGGTGAGCACCCCGGGGGCGACGTCGACGGCGTCCGCGACGCCGTATCCACCGAGCACGAGAACTGCGGCGACGACGGCGCCGAGCGTGCGTCCTCGAGCCACGTGCGGGCCTCCTCCTCGATGTTCACCGGGCGGCCCCCGCCCGCGAGTGCCCTCGTGTACGTCACACTAGTGCGCAGGAGCGTCGGTTCCGTGCCGGCCGCGAACGAGAGAGTCCCCACGCGTGCCGCGGACGGCCGGTGGGGCGGAGAAAGGGAAACCGTGGAGTTCGACGTCACGATCGAGATCCCCAAAGGGAACCGCAACAAGTACGAGGTGGATCACGAGACGGGCCGGATCCGCCTCGACCGGATGCTGTTCACGTCCACCCGTTACCCGGACGACTACGGCTTCATCGAGGGCACGCTGGGGGAGGACGGGGACCCTCTCGACGCGCTCGTGCTGCTGGAGGAGCCCACGTTCCCGGGTTGCCTGATCCGCTGCCGCGCACTCGGCATGTTCCGCATGCGCGACGAGGCGGGCGGTGATGACAAGGTGCTGTGCGTCCCGGCCGGGGACCAGCGGGCGTCATGGCGCACGGAGATCGACGACGTGAGCGAGTTCCACCGCCTGGAGATCCAGCACTTCTTCGAGGTGTACAAGGACCTCGAGCCCGGCAAGTCCGTCGAGGGGGCGCACTGGACCGGCCGCGAGGAGGCCGAGCAGGAGATCCGCAACTCCTACCAGCGCGCCAAGGACAACGGATACCACGAGCACCACGGCGCCGGCGCCCACGCCTGAGGCGTCGCCTCCGCTGCCGGCACCGGTCGGCGGGGCGAGAGCCCCACGCACGAGAGCCCACGAGAGCCCACGAGGGTGACCTCGTGGGCTCTCGTGCGTCGTCCGCCCGCCCACCGGTCCCGGCCGAGCGGTGCCCGACCTCGTCAGACGACGCGGCCGTAGCCGAGCAGGTTCGTGTAGTACATGGGGACCTCCTCGACCGTCTTGCCGGTGCTCGGGGCTTGCACGCGCATGCCGCCGCCGGTGTAGATCGCGACGTGGTAGATCCCCGACGCCGAGCCGTTGTTCGAGTAGAAGACCAGGTCGCCCACCTGCAGCTCAGCCGCGCTGATCCGCGCGGTGGCGTGGTACTGGTCGCGGCTGGTGCGCGGCAGGTAGAGGCCTGCCTGCGCGAACGCCGCCTTCGTCAGGCCCGAACAGTCGTAGCCCGCGGGGCTCATCCCGCCCCACTTGTACGGGGTGCCGATGACGCTGCGCGCCCACGCGATCGCGGTACTCACGCCGCCGGAGACCGGGGGGGCGGACGGGGCGGGTGGGGGAGGCGGCGGCGTCGCTGCCGGGGGAGGCGTGGTCGCCGCGGGTGCCGGCGCGGGTGCCGGCGCGGGCGCCGGGGTCGACGCGGGCGCCGGGGTCGACGCGGCGGGCGGGGTCGTCGCCGCAGGTGCCGGGGTCGACGAGGCGGGCGGCGGGGTCGACGACGGCGTGGCGACCTGCGCGGCGGTGCGCGGCGCGGCCGTCTCCTGGCGGGCCAGCCGCTCGGCGTCGAGCGCGTCCTGCCGCTCACGCTCGACCTCCGCGGCGGTGCGCTGCGCGGCGGCCTCCTGGCGGGCCAGGCGCTCGGCGTCGAGCGTGTCCTGGCGCTCACGCTCGAGCTCGACGGTCGTGTTGCGCTGCGCGGCGAGCTGCCCGATGAGCTGGTCGCGCCGCTCCGTGGAGAGCACGAGCTGGGTCTGGGCGGCAGACGCGCTCGACTCGGCAGCCCTGCTCGCCTGCGCGAGCTCCTCCGTGGCGGCGACCTGGCCGGCCACGGCCTCGTCGGCCCGGCGCTGCAGCGTGGCGGCGACCTGCTCGACGGCGTCGAAGCGCTGGACCTGCGCGTCGCTGCTGGAACCGAGGCGGTTCAGGGTCGTCGTGCGGGCCATGGCGTCGCCGAAGCTCTCGGCGGAGAAGTAGGGGGCCACCGACGACAGGCCCACGCTGCCGTCCCGGTAGAGCGCGAGGGCGACCTGGGCGAGCTCGCCCCGGGCGATCTCCAGCTCGGCCGCGGCGGCGTCCGCGGCGGCCTGCGCCTCCTGCGCGGCGGCGGTCGCCGCGTCGAGGTCGACCTGGGATCGCAGGTACTCCTCGGTCGCGATCTGCGCCTGCAGCGTGGCCTCGCTCGACTGGGCCGCGACCTGCGCGAGCTCGATCTCCAGCGCCGCGGCGGCGGACGACGTCGAGGACTCGGCGGAGCGCGCGGCGGCGACGTCGTCCTGGGGAGCCGCGACGGCGCCGCTGCCCAGCAGCACGCCGCCCGCGGCCAGTAGCGCGATCGTGACCATCGAACGACCACCGCGCCGAGCTACGTCCTTCACCGTGCCTCCGTCTGAACTGTTGTCGCGGCCTGGTTCGACACCCGCCCAGCACCTCCGGCGAGGTTATCGGAACGAGATCGAAAAGAAAACACCTGCCCCTCTGGCAACTTCAGTCACACCGGTCACAAGTCGTCCGCCTGGCCGTGCCATCCGGTGCGCCGACGTCCGCGTCTCATGGCGTGATACGCCTCTGGTCAAGCGTGAGACGGCTCCCTAGAGTCAGCCGCATGTTCTTCCGAATGTGTCGCTGACGCGCACGTTCGGCATGCCCTGAAGGCGGCGTTGACGCCGTCGGTCCCGCGGACCGGGCACCGGATCTCCCTACGGACGTGCACGTCACTGCCAGCCCCCGCGGGCTGACGGAACCGGCACGACGCCGCTCGTCGGCCCGCTCCCACGAGCGAGGAGCCCCTCTCATGAGCAACGACACCACCGACACCCAGGCCGGCTGGTCCTTCGAGACCAAGCAGGTGCACGCCGGACAGGTCCCCGATCCCGCCACCGGCGCCCGGGCCCTGCCGATCTACCAGACCACGTCCTTCGTCTTCGCGGACGCCGCCCAGGCCGCCGGCCGCTTCGCCCTCGCCGAGCCGGGCCACATCTACACACGGATCAACAACCCCACCCAGGACGCGGTCGAGGCCCGGGTGGCGGCCCTCGAGGGCGGCATCGCCGGGCTGCTGCTCGCGTCCGGACAGGCGGCCACCACCCTGACGATCCTCAACATCGCCGAGTCCGGCGACACCGTCGTCGCCAGCCCGAACCTCTACGGCGGCACCCACAACCTCCTCGAGCACACGCTGCGCAAGTACGGCATCACCACCAACTGGGTGGCGGACCCGGACGACCCGGAGTCCTGGCGGGCCGCGGCGGACGAGCACACCAAGCTGTTCTACGGCGAGACGATCGCCAACCCGAAGTCCGCGGTCCTGGACATCGAGGGCGTCGCCGCCGTCGCTCACGAGATCGGTGTACCCCTCGTCGTCGACAACACGATCGCGACGCCGTACCTCATCCGCCCGCTCGAGCACGGCGCGGACATCGTCGTGCACTCCGCGACGAAGTACCTCGGCGGCCACGGCACCTCCATCGCCGGCGTCATCGTCGACGGCGGCACGTTCGACTGGTCCGCCCGGCCGGAACGGTTCCCCAACTACAACACCCCCGACCCGAGCTACAACGGGCTCGTCTACAAGGACCTCGGTGCCCCGGCGTTCATCCTCAAGGCGCGGGTCCAGCTCCTGCGTGACCTCGGCCCGGCGGTGTCCCCGTTCAATGCCTTCCTCGTGGGTCAGGGCATCGAGACGCTGTCGCTGCGGATGGAGCGGCACGTGGCGAACGCGCAGCAGGTGGCCGAGTTCCTCGAGGCGCAGGAGCAGGTGACGAGCGTCCTCTACCCGGGGCTGCCGTCCTCGCCGTGGTACGACCGGGCCCGCACGTACGCACCGAAGGGGGCCGGCGCGGTGCTCGCGTTCGAGCTCGCCGGCGGGTACGCGGCGGGACTGGCGTTCGTCGACGCCCTGACGCTGCACTCCAACGTGGCCAACATCGGCGACGTACGCTCGCTCGTCATCCACCCGGCGTCGACGACCCACTCCCAGCTCGGCCCCGAGCAGCTCGAGGCCGCCGGGGTCAGCGCCGGGCTGGTGCGCCTGGCGGTGGGCATCGAGCACATCGACGACATCCTGGCCGACCTCGAGCGTGGGCTCGCGGCCGCCGCGTCCCTGACCGCCGAGCCGGCCGTATTGCAGGGCTGACCATGACCGGGACCCACGTCACCGCCGCGGGGGCGCCGAGCCACCGCCACGTCCGCCACCACGTCGACCCGGCCACCATCCCGGCCACCGGCGCGTGGCGCGACGGTGACGCCCCGGGTCCACGCCGGTTCGCCGACCTCGGCGCGCTGCCGCTGGAGGCGGGCGGCCGGCTGCCGCACGTGCGCCTGGCGTACGAGACGTGGGGAGAGCTCAACGAGGCCGGCGACAACGCCGTTCTCGTCCTGCACGCGCTCACCGGCGACTCCCACGTCGTCCGGCACGACGCCGGCGAGCCGGACGGCTGGTGGTCCCAGGTCGTGGGTCCCGGTCGGGCGATCGACACGGACCGGTACTTCGTCGTCGCGCCCAACGTGCTCGGCGGGTGCCAGGGCTCGACCGGGCCCTCCTCCCCCGCACCCGACGGCACGCCGTGGGGCTCCCGCTTCCCGCTGCTGACGGTCCGGGACCAGGTGGCGGCCGAGATCGAGCTGGCCGACCGGCTCGGCATCGGTCGCTGGGCGCTCGTCGTCGGGGCGTCGATGGGTGGGCACCGCGTGCTCGAGTGGGCGGTGACGGCACCAGAGCGCGTGGCCGCCGTCGCCGTCGTCGCCTCGACGGCGCAGACCAGCGCCGAGCAGGTGGCGTGGGCGCACACCCAGCTCGCGGCGATCCAGCTCGACCCGGCCTGGCGGGGCGGCGACTACTACGACGCCGCTCCCGGCCACGGCCCGCACGCGGGGCTGGGCCTGGCACGGCAGATCGCCCACACGACGTACCGCTCCCCGGTCGAGCTCGACGAGCGGTTCGGGCGGCTGCCGCAGCATGCCGAGGAGCCGCTCGCGGGCGGGCGCTACGCCGTGCAGTCCTACCTGGACCACCACGCGGGCAAACTCGCGGTCCGGTTCGACGCCAACAGCTACCTGACGCTGACGCAGTCGATGATCACGCACGACCTGGGGCGTGACCGCGGCGGGGTGGAGGCGGCGCTGGCGCAGGTCACCGCCGAGACCCTGGTGGTCGCCGTCGACTCGGACCGGCTGTTCTTCCCCGCGGAGTCCGAGCGCATCGCCGCGGCCGTGCCGAACGCCGGCCCGGTCGCCTACGTCCGTTCACCCTACGGCCATGACGGCTTCCTCATCGAGCACGACCAGGTCGCGGCGCTGCTCGGACGGTTCCTGCGCGCGGTGGCACCGGCACGGCGGGTCTAGCCACCAAGGGTCGGCACAGCCTCAGGAGCGGCCGGAGCGCGGCGTCGATCCCCACGCTCCCGGGCTTCACCTTGGCATGATGGTCCCATGGCACGAATGCGCGACGGCGTGGCTCAGACGGACGCCCGGCGCGCCGACCAGGCCGGTCGCCCCGGTGAGCCGGTTGCGGGCGCGCCGCACGCCGCGACGCGGCCCGAGGGGTCGTCGGGGACGACCGAGGGGGCGTCGGGCGCGGCGGAGACGACCGTCTTCCCTCCGGCCCCGCCGGCCGGTCGGTGGTCCCCCGACGTCCTCGGCGCCGGGTTCGAGGCGCGCACCCTCCCCCTCAACGACGACGACGAGGGCGAGGTCGTCGCCACGCTCGTACGGCACGTGCCGGCGGACGACCCCGGCGCCCTGCCTGGCACGCCCTCGAGCCCGACGTTCACGGTGCTGTACCTGCACGGCTGGAACGACTACTTCTACCAGCCCGAGCTGGCCCGCCGACTCAGCGCGCTGGGCGCCGCCTTCTACGCACTGGACCTGCGCAAGTACGGCAGGTCGCTGCGCACGCACCAGACCCGCGGCTATGTCGAGGCGCTGTCCACCTACGACGAGGACATCCACGCCGCCCTCCAGACGCTCCGCCAGGAGCGGGGCGTCGGAACGGACCTCGTCCTGGTGGGGCACTCGACCGGCGGACTCACGGCGGCCTTGTGGGCGCACCGGCACCCGGGGGCGCTGCGGGCGCTCATCCTGAACTCCCCGTGGTTGGAGCTGCAGGGGTCGGCGCTGCTGCGCGCCCTCACGCAGCCGATCGTGTCCCGGATCGCGCGTCTCCAGCCCCGGGCGGTCATCCCCACCACCGATTTCGGCTTCTACCAGCGGACCCTGCTGGGGTGGACCGACGCCGACGGCCCGGTGCCCGCCGGCTGGGAGGACGACCCGTTCGTCACCGGCTGGAACCCGGACCCGGCCTGGCGGCTGTCTCCGAGCGTGCCGGTGCGGCCGGGCTGGCTCTCGGCGGTCCTCGCCGGTCACGCCCAGGTGGCGGCCGGCCTGGAGATCAGCTGCCCCGTACTGGTGATGAGCTCCGGGCGTACGGTCATCGGCCCGAAGTGGTCCCCGCTCATGCGTGAGAGCGACACGGTGCTCGACGTCGAGCAGATCCGCAGGCGCGCGCTCCAGCTCGGGCCGCTGGTCACTGTCGCCAGGTTCGACGGCGCCATCCACGACGTCGTGCTGTCCTCCCGATCGGTGCGCGAGCGGGTGTACGCAGAGATCGCCCGCTGGGCGCGCGCCTACGTGCAGCGCTGACCGGTTCCCCGCCGGTCACCGGCCGGTCACCCGCCCCCCCCTCGCCGAACCGCCCGCGTGCCGAACCGCCCTCCTCGCCGAACAGGTCCTTAAGTACCAAAAAGTGCCGAGTTCTGCACATTAGGACCTGTTCGGCAGCGTGGTGGTACGTCGGCTGGGTGGTGCGGCGGCGTCGGGGGGGGCGTGGGGGTATGTGGCGTGGGGGTATGTGGCGTGGGGGTATGTGGCGTGGGGGTGTGCGGCGTGGGGGTATGTGGCGTGGGGGTGTGCGGCGTGGGGCGGATCAGGCGCGGCGGTGGCCGTGCCCGTCGGCGCGGCGGTCGGAGCGCCCGGCGACGGCGAGCAGCTCGGCGCGGGCATCCGCCAGGGAGGGCCCGCTCTCGCCGAAGCGCCACACGCGCCAGCCGTCGGCGTCGGGGCGGCCGGAGACCGCCGCGGCCGCTGCGTCCGGGTCCCGATGAGCGGTGCCGTCCGCCAGGCGCAGAGTGCCGTCGACAGTGAGCGTCGCCTCATGGCGGATACCCTTGCGCAGCTGCGCCCACAACAACGGGGTGTCCGCGCCGAGCGACGCGGCGATCATCGCGATGTCGTCACGGGCAGGGGTGATCGCCGGCGCGAGGTCGGGACCCGTTGCTGCGAGCTGGTCGTCCGCCGCGGGCTCGGCGACCTCCGCCGGTCCGGCAGCCGGCGACGAACCGGCGGTCGGTACCGGCGTGGTCGGCGCGCTGGCCTCGGCCACCTGGTCCGCCGGCGCCGCCACGTCGGACCCAGCCACCTGGTCCGCCGGCGCCGCCACGTCGGACCCAGCCACCTGGTCCGCCGGCGCCGCCGCATCGGCCACGGTCTCGTCCATGGTGCTCGCCGGGCTCACGGTCGTCTCGCCCTCGAGCGCGCGGCGGTCCGCCGAGGCGGTGAGCACGGTGCCGAGCGGGGCCACGAACTGCGGGCGCACCTCGTTGACCTCCAGGAAGCGACGACCGCTGGTCATCTGCCGCAGCGACATCTCGTGCACCAGCACCCCGGAGGTGGCGAGCGACTCCAGTGCGGGGCGCGCCTCCGCCTCCACCGTCGCCGCGACGATGATCAGCCGGGGGCCCGGGGCCGGCCGCGGCGGCATCGACTCGCGGAAAGCGTTCCAGTCACGCCGGAAGGCACCGAGGCCGCGAGGATAGAGCTCGCCGAGCTGGGTCCAGCCGAGGTCGGAGTTGCGGGCCGAGAGCGAGAGCGCGTTGACGAGCGTCGCGGAGTCGAGTCGGTCGAGGACGGCCACGGTGACGGTCTGCCCGGCGGCGTCCATCGCGACCATCCGCGACGTGGTGGGCTCGCCGGGCCGGAGCGCCCCGGGGTGTTGGCCCTCGCCGTGCCACGACACCGGGAACAGCGGTCGCTGGACCACCTGGAGGATCTGGTCGCGCACCGCCTGGAGGATCGCAGGCTCGATCAGCTCGGTGACGGGCCGGCCGAACTGGGCCGGGACGAGGCGCCCCTCGTCGAACTCGAAGAACGGCATTCGCAGTAGACCTGACTGTCTCGCGGGCGGGCGACGGGATCTGGTCCCATCATGTCACGGCGCGGTAGGCGCCCCAGCGGCCATCCCCCCGCTGTCCAGACGTCGCCAGCCTACCCGCCCGAGGTGAGGAGCTCGGCGAGGTGGACGCCGTGGCGGCCCGCGAGCTGCTCGGCCTGGGTGCGGCACGAGAAGCCGTCGGCGAGGTACACCGCCTCGGGGCCCGCCGCACGCAGCGCGGGCAGCAGGGAGTTCTCGGCGACGGCCACGGACGTCTCGTAGTGACCGGCCTCCATGCCGAAGTTCCCGGCGAGCCCGCAACACCCGGACAGGCGCGTGACGGTGGCACCGGCCCGGGCCAGGAGCGCGGCGTCGGCCTCCCAGCCCATCACGGAGTAGTGGTGGCAGTGCGGCTGGGCGACGACCTCGACCCCCTCCAGCGAACGGGGCTGCCACTGCGCGCCGGGCCCGAGCGGGGCGGGGGCGGTGAGCAGCTCGGCGAGCGTGTGGGTGCCCGCCGCCAGCATGGGGGCGCGGGGGTCGTCGGGCAGCAGGTCGACCATGTCCGAACGCAGGGTCGCCACACAACTCGGCTCCACACCCACCACCGGGATGCCGTTGGCCGCATAGGGCGCCAGGACGCCGAGCAGGTCGCTCAGGCGCTTCCGGGCGCCGTCGAGCTGGCCGGTGGAGATCCACGTCAGGCCGCAGCACGCCGGGTCGGTGGGCACGATCACCGTGTAGCCGGCATCCTCGAGCAGATCGACGGCGGCCCGCGCACCGGCGGGGTCCATCGTCTCCGAGAACGAGTCCGCCCACAGCACGACGAACCGGGCCCCGGTCACGGCACCCGGCGACCCCTCCGCCGCATCCCGCATGTCCGACCCCACGCCCGGCGACTTGATGACCGGGGCACGTCCGTGCGTGATTGGGACAGCCGCATCCCGCATGTCCGACCCCACGCCCGGCGACCCCTTCGCCGCATCCCGCATGTCCGACCCCGCACCCGGCGACGCGGTCGGCGATGTGGTCGCCGTGCCTGCCGCGGCGCCCGGCCGCGGCGCGGTCGTGGCCGCGCGCCGTCGCCACCAGGCCGAGAACGTCTGCTCGGTGAACGTGACCATCTCCCGGCGCGGGTCCATCCCACCGAGCTTGAGCACGCTCCGG
>NZ_JBTSDU010000099.1:0-12242 GCF_054605595.1 Georgenia sp.
CAGCCAGAAACCTAAGCAGAGAGCGGCGTGCGCCCGTCAACGGCGCGCCAAACCACCCACAGGTACGTCAGGAGAGCCCGATTTAAGACCGTAACTGACTCAAACAGGTTGACAGGTTCCGGCGCACGCCTCCTCGCCTTCAGATCATGCCGAGATCTGCACCCGAAGGGCAGGGGGCAGCAGCTCGCCATGCGCCTCGACCATCGCGTTGCACTGATCCCGATCTGCTCGACGGTGAGACTCGCTGACGTGTTTGCGTCCACCATCGCCGCCTGTCGCCGGGAGGCGCCGCTCGCCTTGGACGGCAGCAGCGACCGTCAGCAGGCCCACACTGACGAAGGCGGCATTGACGGCGGCAAGCTGGAGGGGCAGCGCGCCGACGGCTTGCGGACGTATGCCGTCGCCGTCCACCACGGCTGATACTTCGGCGGTGAACGTCTCCGGCAGCCCTTCGATGAGCCCGGCGTTGGACACGTTCACGTGCGGGGCGTCCCGGTGACGATGCTGTGGATGATCTGCGGCGCGTACTCCCGTGCGGCGTGCTCCCGCTAGCCGATATCTTCACCGGCCCGTACCCTACGTCGCGTCTCCTCATACTCCGCGACGTCGTCCCGTGAGATTCCCAGGTAGTCGCCGACCGGGATTCGGAGTCGCTCGACCTCGGCGTCGGAGCGCATGGACCAGGGGAGGTACTCGGCGGAGTGCTCGCTGGACTCTGTCGGGTAGTACCCGAGACGCCCCAGACGTCGTGCGTATGCGCGGGCCGCGCTTCGTCCAGCCGCCGCCTGGGAGCCGCCTACTGCGCGACTGGCTCTCGGCGGGAGGTGAAAGCGTATGCCGTCGCGTTCCACACCTTCTCCGCTTCGGCCGGTTCCGATGACCGTGCGGCTTCCCGGACCAGGAGCAGTTTGCCGGTCAACTCCAGGTGGCGGTACATTCTCTCTTCCGCAAACGCCCCGTTTCCGTCGAGGATGGCGTCGACGATCTGCCCGTGCTCCGCGGCAATGGTCTCAAGACTCCTCGCCTGTTCGAAGGCCGAGTCGGCCAAGATGGACGTCGTGATGTGGAGCTGCGAGAGGATCTCCCGCACACGCTGGTTGCCGGCCATCTTTAGGATGTGGTCGTGCAGTTGGTGGTCCAGCTCGGAGAACCCGCCGCTCTCTGGCGAACCGGCGGCGTCCTGGAGCTGGGTGAAGATGTCCCTGAGCACCTGCCGGTCCTGCTCGTCAGCGGAACCGGCTGCGAGGCGAGCTGCCGTGGGCTCCAGGGCGAGTCGGACGGCAACCATCTCGGAGATCCCCGCCACCCCAGGGACGAACACCTCGAACCCGCGGTTCGGGTGGAAGGCGACCATGCCCGCTTCAGCGAGCCGCAGCAGCGCTTCCCGAACGGGGCTACGTGAGACGTTGAGTCGCTCAGAGATCTCGCTCGCCGAGTAAAGCCGCCCTGGCGTGAGTTCGTGCTCCCGTATGAGGCGTCGGATCTCGTCGAGGACCTGATCGCCCAGCGAGATCTGTTTCAGGATCACCATTCCGGCTTCACTTCACCTTCACCACTAGAACGAACTTCGGTTGCATTCTTCCACCTTGACCGGAACATTTTGGCCTCATCGGTCCCCCAACGCGACGGATTCCAGCCGCCGCAGGCCATCGGAATCGTCACCGGCGACCGATTCCTCCGAGCGGCCACGGTTGATCAGCACCACGCGGTCCGCAACCGCCTGGATGCGCGCGGCGTTCTGCTCGACGAGCACCACCGTGACACCTGGGGCCAGCACCTGGCGAATCCCGCGGTAGACCTCGTCAGCCACGGTCGGCGCCAGGCCGAGGACTGGCTCGTCAAGGAGTACGAGGCGGGGCTCCCGCATGAGAACACGCGCGAGCGCGACCATTTGCCGCTGGCCCCCGCTGAGCTCCCCCACGTCGCTGTTCATCCGTTTGGAGAGCGAAGGGAACAGGTCGGTCGCCTCATTGAGGCGTTCAGGGGCGATCTTGGCGCCCACGACCAGGTTTTCCCGGACGGTCATCGCCGGGAACAGCGATCGGGACTCCGGGACGAATCCGATGCGGAATTCTCGGACGCGTTTCCAGGTGCTCATCCCGCTGACGTCCGTGCCGGCCATCCTGACCGTTCCGTCGGTTCGGATCAGTCCGAGGGCGGCCCGCACGGTGGATGACTTCCCCGCACCATTCGTCCCGATCAGTGCGAGGATCTCGCCCTGACGTGCGGCGAGGGCGACGTCGAATAGGGCCTGCGTCCGCCCATACCAGGCCTTGACACCCTGTAGTTCAAGCATGTATTACTCCCCGAAGTAGGCGGTGCGGACGGCGGGCTCATCGAGGATGTCGAGAGTCCGCCCACTGGCGATGACCTTGCCGGCGCTGAGCACAAGGCTGTGCTCGCAGCAGCGGCGAACCAGGCCGACGTCGTGCTCCACCAGGACGACGAGGCAGCCTACGAGCTCCGGTAGCTCCCGGATCCGGTCAGCGAGGTGCTCACGGCTGCCGGCATCCAGGCCGGCCGCTGGCTCGTCTAGGAGCACGACGTTCGGCTGGGCCATCAGAACCCGGCCGATCTCCACCAACCGTCGGGTCGCCGTCGACAAGGCCGACGCCCGGTAGTTAAGCCGGTCGGCGAGCTCTAGGCGCTCGGCGATCGCCATCGCCTCGGCCCGCCACTTCTGCTCGTTTCGCCAACTCTTCGGGCTTGCGAAGAACTGGCGCATCGAACCAGCGTCGTCGAACCGGTTGACGCCAAGCATGATGTTGTCGAGAACAGTGTTGTCCTCGAGGAGTCGCGCGGTCTGGAAGCTGCGGATCACCCCCATCGCGGCCCGCTTCTGCGCGCCCCAGCGGGCCATGTCCTGCCCGTCGTAGTGCACCGACCCGGAGGTGCTCTTCACCAGGCCGGACATGACGTTGAGCAGCGTGGTCTTCCCTGCGCCGTTGGGGCCGAGCAGGCCGATCACGCCGGGGCCGGTCCACTCGGCGCTGACGCTGTCGAGCGCGACGAGGCCACCGAAGCGCACGGAGATGTCGTTCAGGGTCAGGCTTGGCATCATCGGGCCTTTCGGGGGAGGAGAGAGGGCAGCCCGACCAGTCCGTTGGGTAGGAGCCGGATGACCACGATCATGATCAGCCCCGCGACGAGTACGTACAGGCGGTCCTGGCCCAGGGTGCTGAACAGGGCTGGGACGAACGTGAGGAACGCCGCGCCGATCCATGCGCCAGCCGTCGACCGCGCGCCGCCAATGATCACCGCGACGATGATGTAGACCGACGAGAACAGATCGAACGACTTCGGCGACACGGCCCCGTCGATGTGGGCAAGCAGCAGCCCGGAGATCCCGGCCAGCACGCCGGCGATAATGAAGGCGATGAGCTTCACTACGCGTGGCTGCGCACCGACGGAGAGCGTGATCATATCCGAGCTGCGCACGGCCTCGAGCCGGCGGCCGAGCTGGGTGTGGGGCAATCGGGCCAGGAAGAACGTCGCCACGACCGCGCAACCGAGCGCCGCGAAGTAGAGGAAGTGCAGCGAGTTGGTGTCGACCCCTGGAATGAATAGGGAGTCCACGGCCACGCCCTGCGGTCCACCGGTGACGTCCCGCTGCTGGCGAAGCCACCACTGGAAGAGCTCACCGAACGCCAGGGTGAGCAGCACCAGCCGCAGCCCACTCACCCGCAGGGCCGGAAGCCCCACGAGCAGGGACGCCGCCACCGTCAGAGCGATGACGAGCAGGATCTCGTAGAGGGCGGTCAGTCCGAGGTACGTCGTGGAGATCGCCGCCGTGTACGCGCCGATGCCCATGAACGTGGCCTGGGCGAGCGAGAGCTGTCCGGCCATCCCGAACAGCACCCGCGCGCCCATGACGGCCAGGGCGTAGGCGAAGAACGTGGCGAACAAGAATATCCAGTACGAGTTGGCCACGGTCGGCACCAATCCGAAGACCACACCCGCACCGACGACGAGCAGGTAGGACGACCGCCACCGCAGTGACGTCGGCGCGACGGGACGGGCCGGGGCGGCCGAGACCGCCCCGGCATGTAGGAGTTTGCTCATGCGCGCACGGTTCCCTTCTCTGCAAGGAACTTCTTGGGGAGGACCGCGAGAAGCACGATCAACGCGGCGAAGACGGCGGGGGTGGCGTAGTTGGTGCCGACGTAGTACGTCACTACCCCCTCGAAGATCGCCAGGAGGAAGCAGACGACGATCGGCCGGACGAAGCGGTCGAAGCCGCCGATCATGCCGGCGATCATGGAGTTGACGAGGAAGGGCTGCATGTACTGCGAACTCACCGACAGTCGCGAGGCGATGAGGATGCCCACGACCCCGGCAGTCACCCCGGCGAGCACCCAGGTCCAGGTGCGAATCCGCACGGTGTTGAGCCCGATTCCCTCGGCTAGGGCCGGGTCACTGGCAGAGGCCCGAAGCGCCAGACCCACCGGGGTGCGCTCCAGGAACCAATACAACAGCGCCAGCCCGGCGACGATGGCTATCGTCCCGGCGAGCTGGTTGAGGTTAAGGAAGATCGGCCCCAGCGGCGTCGGCACGTCCGTGCCAAGTTTGGGGTAGGACTGTGTCGTCGTGCCGAGGAAGAACTCGGCCGATGCCACGAGCAGCAACATCACGCCGAGCGTGAGGATAAGGTCCAGCCCCTCGCCGTCGGTGCGGCGAGCTACCGGCTCGAGCACGAGCCGGTAGGTCGCCAGCGACAGGACAGCGGCCGCCGCCAGGCCGATGGAGATCGCCAACGGCAACGGAAGGCCGTGCTGGGCATGGAGCACGTAACTCAGGAATGCCGCCAGCATGCCCAGCGCGCCGTGGGCGAAACTCACCGCTCTGCTGACCTGGTACACCACCAGCAGCCCCGCGAGCAACGCGGCGTACGCCGTGCCCGTCACGATGGAGCTGGTGAGCACCTGAAGCAGACCCGTCATCGTCGCACCCTGTCCTTCGTCCTGAACGCGGTCACTTCTCGCGGTTAACCGGGGCGAACGGCGAGAGCTCGGTGATCTGGGAGGACTCGATCCGGGCGACGCCGACGGCGCTGGTGCCCTGGCGGCTCTTGGCGGAGAAGGTGACCGGCGGGATGAACCCGGTCTCGAAGCCCTCCATGCCCTGCAAGGTCTCCTCCACGCACTCACGGGTGAGCTTCGGCGCCTGCCGCAGTGCCTCGAGGGTGACCAGGCCGGAGGTGTAGCCGATCTGGTTCCACATGCTCGGCTTCTCGCCGTAGGCCTCCTCGAAGGCGGCGATGAACTGCTGCATCTCCGGCTGGTCGCTGTTCAGCGGGGTGACCTTGGTGGTGATCGTCATCCCCTCCGCTGCCTCCCCGAACGGGTCAAGGAAGGACTGGTCATTCATGTCGGACTGGCCGAGGAACCGCGGATAGTAGTTGATCGCGTGCATCGCCTCGATGAGTTGACCAATGTTGCCGGCCGGGGAGATCATCGCGACGACGTCCGAGCCGGAGTTTTTCAGCGACTGGGCAATCGACGTGAAATTGGTGGTGGTCGCCTCGACGGTCTCGATCGGGTCCACCTTGAGATCGGTGCCCTCCAGTGCCAGTTCCATGCCCTTCAGACCGTCATCGCCGACGTCGCCCTCCATGCGCACCAGGGCGATGCTCTCAGGGGTCTCGTTCTCGACCAGCCACCGCAAACCCACTTGGAATTCATCGGTGAAGCTTGGCCAGATCATATAGACGTTCGGGTTCTCCATGACGCCGACCTGGTTGGATGGGGCGTAGGGGCCGATAGCCGGGATCCCGTTGTCCTTCAGGTAGGGCAGGATCGCGACGAAGTTCGGGGTGCCGACGCCGCCGGCGAGGAGGAAGATCTCCTCGCTCGCGTCGAGTTCACGGATGGCGGCCTGTGCGGTGGAGGCATCGTACTGGTCGTCCTTAACGACCAGCTTGAGTTGGCGGCCCTGGATGCCGCCCTCGGCGTTCGCCTGGTCGATGGCTAGTTGGAGGCCGTCTCGGCCGCGCAGGCCGAGGTCGGCGGCGACGCCGGTGAGCGGGCCGAGGTTGCCCAGGGTGATGGTGTCGTCGGTGACACCCTGGGAGTTGCCCTCTGCGGTGCAGGTGGGGTTGTAGTCGGCCGGAGCGGCGGCGGTGGCGTCAGTCGCCTCGCCGCGCTGGACGGCGCAGCTGGTCAGCGCGAGGGCTGCGGCGAGAGATAGGGCGGGAATTGCTGCTCGCTTCATCGTCAAGCTTCCTTCCTGGGGACGGGTAGTGCCGGGCGGCGAAGCCGCGGCGTGGTCTAGCGAATTGATGGGTTGGCTGATTGATGGGTTGGGGACCGGACGTCACGTCGGACGCGACCCGCTGAAGACCGGGGCGGCAGCGCCGTGGCGATCGCCTGGGCGGCTCTGAGGGTGAGGCCGTCGGCCCCCTTGACAGCGACGAGCATCAGACCGACGGGTAGGCCGTCTATGTCGCCGCACGGCACGCTCACCGCGGGGTGGCCGGTGACGTTGAATGCGCATGTGTTGAGGATCGGTTGGGAGGCTTGGGTGATGCCCGTGAGTCGGTCGGTGCCGTCAGTGGGCACCGGCTGGGCGAGGGTCGGCGTCGTCGGCATGCACAGCAGGTCGTAACTGTGGAACACGGCGTCGTAGGCCCGGGTGAGCTCGCGGCCGAGGAGCCGGCCAAGCTGGTAGTAACGCTCGCCAGCAGTGCGGTCGAGGTGGTGCGCCAGCGCGAGGTACCGGGTGACGGTGTCGGGCAGGGCGCTGGCGTTACGGTCCACCGCTTCGTGGAGCCGGTCCGACAGGCCCAGGAGGCCCACGTGGTGCCACCCAGCACGACGACCGAAGACGGTGTGGGCAAAGCCCTGGACGGACACACCCGCAGCGATGGCCGGTCCTTCGCGGTGCAGTGGGATGGAGACGTTCTCCACTGTGCACCCGGCCTGGGCGAGGACATCGGCGGCGGCTCTGACAGCGTCGTCGACCCGGGGGTCGGAGGTCTCCCAGCCAAAGCCTTCTGTAACCACCCCGATCCGCAGCCCAGCCACACCGTTGGCGAGGCCGGCGAGGTAGCCGCCGTCCGCGACCGGCACGGTGGCCCGCGGGTCGAGCCCGTCGGGTCCGGCGATCACATCGAGGACGGCGGCGACGTCGGCGACGGTACGGGCGAGGATCCCGAGATGGTCCACCGTGGACTCGAACGGGAAGGTGCCGGTGCACGGCACCAGGCCGAAGGTGGGTTTCAGGCCCACCACGCCGGTCCAACTGGCGGGTATACGGACGGATCCGCCCTGGTCACCACCCAGGGCGGCATCGACCTCACCGGTCGCGACGACGGCTGCGCTGCCGTTTGAGGACCCGCCGGTGGACCGGAGGAAGTTGTGCGGGTTGCGCGCGGCGCCGTGGTCGCTCGTGTGGCTGTTGGCGGAGAGCGCCAGGTTCTCGCACACGGTCGTGCCCACAATCCGGCCGCTGGCTTCGAGGATGCGACTCACGGCCGTGGCGTCCTGCGCGGGCACGTAGCCGTCGAGCAGGGCTGAACCGGCCGAGAGCGGCACCCCGGCGACGGCAATGGTGTCCTTGACGGCGATCGCCTTGCCGGCCAGCGAGCCCTCGCCCATCCCTCCTACGGCGCAGCGCCACCGCCAGGCGCCGAACGGGTTCTCCCCGGGCACCGGAGCAGCGGCCGAGCGGCCCTCAGTCGCGCGGAGTACGCCGGTGGCAGCGGCGAGCTCGTCGAGGCGGGCGATCGAGTCGGCGAGCGGGTCGACGATGCGCTGCAGGTCTTGCAGGGCGTCATCGTCCAGCACCTGGCCGGTCTGCTCAGCCCAGAACCGTAGGTCAGCCAGCGACGGGTGGGGGCGGGCGGGCACGGCGGTCACTCCTGTCCTCGCACGGTTACAGTCCGGGCGGAACTGTAGAAGTCCAGTGCGCCCATGCCCTGCTCGCGGGGCCCGTAACTCGAGTCGCGTTCGCCACCGAAGGGGCCGTGGAAGTCGACCCCGGTGGTCGGCGCGTTGACCTTGATCATCCCCGTCTGGACCCGGTCGACGACGCTGAGCAGCATCGGCAGGTCCCGGCCGTGGATGCTGGTCACAAGCCCGTACCGCACGCCCTCGGCGAGGGCGACGGCCTCGTCGACCGTCGCCGCGTCCTGCAGGACTAGGAAGGGCCCGAAAAGCTCCTCCTGGCTCAGGGGGTGGTCGGGGGCCACCTCGTCGACGACGCAGGGGGCCATGAACGCGGCGCCCTCCGGGCGCACGGTGCCGCCGGTGAGCACGCGACCGCCGGCGAGCTGGGTGGCGCCGGCCGCGTCTGCTACCCGCAGAGCGGAGGCCGCGCTGATGACCGGCCCGACGCGCACCGACTCTCGGCTCGGGTCACCGACCTCCAGGCCCTCGACCGCCGCGACGAGCGCATCGCGAACCAGCGCCCGCCGGGTGGCGGATCCGACGATCACGGCCCGCCGGGTGGCGGTGCACTTTTGCCCCGCGAACCCCATCGCCGCCGCGGCCACGGCCCGCGCGGTGGCGTCAATGTCGGCGTCCTCGAGCACGATGGCGGCGTTCTGCCCGCCCATCTCAGCCTGGATCGGCACGGCACGGCGCGCGGCCGCGACCACGATGGCCGACCCGACGTGCTCAGACCCGGTGAACGAGACGACGTCCGCCGCCGCGACGACCGCCTCTCCCGCCTCGCCGTGACCAGGGACGACCTGGACGAGCCCGCGCGGAGCGACGTCGTCGAAGATCGAGCCAAGCACCTGGGCCGTCGCCGTGGCGTCCGGTGAGGGCTTGAGCAGCACACTGTTGCCGGCCGCGAGGGCGGGCAGCAGCTTCCACAGGGGGATGGCGAGCGGGAAGTTCCACGGCGTGATGATCCCGGCCAGACCCTTGGGCCGACGCTCATGCCACAGCCGGGTACCGGCCCGGGCAGGCAGCACGCTCCCGGCGGGGGCCAGTGCGAGCTGGGAGACATAGCGCGCGATGCCGATGGCGCGCGCGACCTCGCCTCGGGCCTCCGTGAGCGGCTTGCCCACCTCGCGCACCATGAGCGTGGTGATCTCCTCGCGGCGGCGCTCCAGCTGCTCCGCGACGGCGGCGAGCGTGTCTGCCCGCTCGGTCGGCCCGCTGGCCCACCACTGCTGCTGCACCCGGCGACCCGTGGCAGCCGCCGCGTGCACTGCCGCGGCGTCGTACGCGCGGGTCTGGATGCAAATGTCGCCGGGGTCCTGCGGACTGCGACTGGTGACCAGATCGGGCGCGGTCGAGGCAGCGGTGCCGGTCTGTTCGGCTGAGGTGGTGGTCATGGGGTGCTCTATTCGTTTGCGAGGGTCACGGTGGCATCGAGGAATACGTCGGCGGCCGCGCAGACCGCGTCCCACGGGGAGGTCTCATCGGGGGTGTGGGACACACCGTCGGGGGTGGGGGTGAAGATCATCGCCGCGCGGGTGACCCTGGCCAGATTGACCGAGTCGTGACCGATGCCACCGCGCAACTCGACAGCGCTGTGTCCGCGCCGGGTCGCCGACTTGAGGAGCAACTCGCGGATCGCGGGGTCGAAGTCAGTGGCCGGGACCCGGTGGATCTCCAGGAGGGACAGGTCCACCTGTTCCTCGTCGGCGATGGTGTGCAGGACCTGGGAGAGTGCATCGGTGTGCCCGTCGAGGGCAGCCTGGGCGCTCGACCGGATGTCGAGGACGAAGGTGACGCCGCCGGGGACAACGTTGGGCGCGGAGGTGTCGAGCACGAACCGGCCGGTGTTGGTCTTACAGTCGGCCTCGACCAGTGCCCGCTCGCGTGCCGCCAGCACCATGCGGGCGGCCGCGGCCACCGCGTCGCGGCGATCGGCGTTGCCCGGGCCTCCGGCGTGTCCGGACGAACCGGTCACCCGCACCTCGAGCCACCGCATCGGGGCGATGCCGCTGACCACCCCGATGGCCACCTCCTGTCGGTCGAGGCGGACGTCCTGCTCAATGTGCAACTCGAGCGCGGCGTGGATCGCACCCGGGCGGTCGGCAGGGCTGCCAGCGAACCCTGCAGCGCTCAGGGCCTCCGCGAAGGTGGTCCCGTCGGCGTCCCGGCTGGCCCTCGCGGCGTCGGCGTCTAAGATGCCCAACGCGAGCCCGGAGCCAAGCATGGCGGGACTGAACCGTGCCCCCTCCTCGCCGGTCCAGTTGACCAGCACGATGGGCCGGCGCGTGGTGATGCCATGCTCGCGGAGGACCTCAAAGGCTTCCAGGGCAACGGCGACGCCAAGAATGCCGTCATACCGCCCGCCGTCCTCGACCGTGTCGAGGTGCGATCCAATGACGACCGGAGCGAGGGAGTTGTCGACACCGGCCATGCGGCCGTACATCGACCCGCCGTCGTCCACACTGACCTGCAGGCCGAGCGCCTCCATCCGCTTGCGGAGAATAGCCCGGGCCGCGACGTCGGCCGTCGAGAGGGCGGGTCGGCTGCAGCCGCCGTCACTCGTGCCGCCAACCCCTTCGGAGCTCAGGTCGTCGAAGGTGCGCCGAAGCCGATCTCCAACGGGCGTGAGCGACGGAAGGGGCTGGACTATCGTCATTGCTTCTCCAGTGTGTTGCATGCAACCTGCGACATGTGATGGGAGGCATTTCACCGTCTCCAGAGTCTGTTGTCAAGTGTTTGCCGAAGGAATACACGGAGCGTCCGCGACAGCAACTCGTTCGGGATCGGATCCACACCTGAGCTGAGCTCAGCGAAACAGTTCACGAGCCTTCTTGGGGGTCCTCCGGGGTCTCCCCAGGTAGCGGCCGAAGGTGATGTGTGGGTAGTCGCGAAGGACCTCGCGCGGACGCTTGACCTGGTCGTTAGCCAGGGCGTTCATCGGGTAGAGAAGCATCGTCCGGACAGCTGAGCCAAGCGTTCCAGCCGTGCGCTCGCGTGCCAGGGCGTCGAGGACCGGCCGAATGTGTGAGGTGTAGCCGTCCGGGGAGGGGGCAGAATTCTGCGCCATCCGATGCCCCCTCATGTAGGACGACTCGCTGAGTGTTCACGAGGGCGAGGACTGGCGACGTGCTGGGTCAGCATCAGTGGTGGTCATCGTCGATGTCATCGTTGTTCTGCCTGGTCAGGCCGCTGGTGGCGATCCTCGGGCTCGGCCTGGGTCAGCCTTGTCAGGCAGGTCGGGATGTGTCAGTCTCCCAACACCAACCGTCCGTGCCGGCACGGGCAGTTGCCAGGCTGAGCCGCGTGAACGGATCGAGTCGCCATGATGCTGGTGCGGGACGAGGCAGCAGCCGACTTGTCCTTGCGGGCGGGCTCGCTTTCCTGTCCGGCCTGTTCGGGGCGGTTGCGTCCCTGGGGAGACGCCCAAGTGTTCGTCGCCGTGGTCTTCTTCACCTCGTCACGCAAGCATCGCCAGCCAGGTCTTGCGTCGTCTGTGTCGTCATGGGAATCCTCCTCTTCACCGGCCACCACGGCCAGTGGTACGGACCCGCACTTACACAAACTAATTGCCACACCCCACGCCCCGCCGGCACGGCCATCGACCGATCGCCGCCTCGCTGGGGATTCCTCAGGACACCGTGCGGGGTTGGCTGCGGGCCGCCCGGGCGTGAGCCGAGGACCCGCGCGCCCTGGCCACCAGGTTGATGTTCGCCCTTGACCCGCTCTCCGGCGCGATCGTCCCGCGCGTATCGGTCCTTGCCGACGCCGTCGAGGCTCTCGGTCTGGTGGCGGCCACCATGGTGCGCCGGCTCGGCTACCCCGACCCGCCATGGCAGATCATCGCCGGCTGGACCCGCGGCCGACTGCTGTTCGGGCCGCTGAAAACCCGACCCATGTCGCTGGCCCCTCTCTGCCAGAGGGGCCGGGCACCGCCATGCCCTCTTTGCGACACCGCGACCACGACGGCGACACTGCCACCGACCACCAAACCACGCCGATCACCATCACCCAGCGCGTGGCCTTCATCCTCACCCCACGCGGCCGTCAACATCTCGCACAAGCCCGGGAGGACCGTGATCTTCCAGGTGATCCGGGTGACGGAGCGCGCAAGCATCTCGTAAGACCCGGGTACTCGAAGCCTCGTTACGCGCAAGCATCACAGCCGGAACCAGACGCAATATCCCATCGTCTCAGGGGGGTCTCCGGTCATGTCTGCCTACTTCGGCCTGGTGTCCCCACCTAGCAGTTGTGCGAGGTGGACGCCGTGGCGGCCCGCGAGCTGCTCGGCCTGGGTGCGGCACGAGAAGCCGTCGGCGAGGTACACCGCCTCGGGGCCCGCCGCACGCAGCGCGG
>NZ_JBTSDU010000100.1:0-12167 GCF_054605595.1 Georgenia sp.
AGGCCTTCGGGTTCAAGAACCCCGAGGCTCTCATCGCCCTGGCCATGCTCTCCCTCGGCGGCTACTGCCCGCCCCTCCCCGGCCGCGCCAAGACGAAATGACCCACGGATCAGTCAGGAGAGCCTACTTCTGCGACCCGCACTCGCCCTGGCAGCGCGGAACGAACGAGAACAGCAATGGCTTGCTGCGGCAGTACTTCCCGAAGGGCACCGGCATCGGGCAGCACTCCGCCGCACGCCTCGCCGCCGTCCAAGACGAGCTGAGCAACCGACCGCGCAAGACCCTCTCCTGGGCATCCCGCCAGCCATCTTCAACGCGCTCCAGTCACCGAACGCATGAGCAACTGTTGCGTCGTTCCCTCGAATCCGCCGTCAAACTCCTCAAGTGCGCCAACAGATGGACCGACTAACCGCACCTGCCCGCGCGCGCTCTCAGCCTTCGAACGCCCAGTTCGTGCCATACCCCATTGTGAAAGATTGGCGCACGGCGCACGACATTAGTGAAGCCGGTGGGTCGTGGGTCCCCGGAGAGCGCTAGGCGGATCTTCGAATGCCTCGGCGAACCGGTAGAAGGCGCCGATCAGGTGCTCCCGCATCGCCGCCGCCGCCGCGGCCGGATCGGAGGCGTCGATCGCCGCCCAGATCTTCCGGTGCTCGGCAATCGTGATGCTGCCGTCGATGTCCGCGGCGTAGAGGCGGAAGGTGTGCAGGTGGCCGTGGGTTTGCTCGTAGGCCTCGCGGACCACCTCGTTGCCGAGCGCGGCGAGGACGTAGCCATGGAAGCGCGTGTCGTGCGCCACGAGCTCGCGCCGGATGTCCGTCTCGCCAGCGATCGCGTGTTCGAACCGGACGATCTCCTCCCCCATCACCCGCGCCGGATTGCCCAACCGGTTGGTGGCGATGGATTGCACCGCCCACACGTCGACGAGCAGCCGGAATTCGAAGAGGTCACGGAGCCGCTTCAGGTCTAGCAGCGCCGTGGTCCGGTACCCCTTCCCCGCCACCTTGACGATGAGGTTATCGCCCTCGAGTTGCCTGACGGCCTCCCGTACCGGGGTCTGTGAAACGTTGAGGTCGCGCGCGAGCGCGTCGATGTTCACCCGCTCCCCCGGCGCGATCTCGTTCGCCAGGATGCGCGCCCGGAGCGCGTCGTACACGTCCTCGGTCGTGCGCCGGGTCCGCGGGATGTCGTTGGGACCGCCCGGCGTCCCGGTTTCGCGCGGTGGTTCAGGCATCGTCGTGGGGGCGCAGCCGCAGACCCTGCATGCCGCCGTCGACCGCCAGCGAGGTGCCCGTCGTCGACCCGGCCATCGGCGACGCGAGGTAGACGATCGCCGCCGCCACCTCCTCGGGCCGCACCAGGCGCCCGTGCGGCTGCCGGGCCTCAAGCGCGTCCCGCTCCGCGGCGGGGTTGTCCGCCCGCTCCAGGAGGCGCCCGATCCAGGGGGTGTCGGCAGTGCCCGGGTTGACGCAGTTCACCCGGATGCCCTCGCGGATGTGGTCCGCTGCCATGCTCAGCGTCCGGGACAGGACGGCGCCCTTGGACGCCGCGTAGAGCACCCGGGCCGGCAGGCCCGCGGTCGCCGCGATCGAGCAGGTGTTCACGATCGCGGCGGACTGCGAGCGCCGTAGGTACGGCAGCGCCGCCCGGCTCACGCGCACCGCGCCGAGCAGGTTCACCTCGAGCACGCGGCGCCACTCGTCGTCGTCGTTGTCCTCCACCGTCCCCTGGGCACCCACACCGGCGTTGTTGACGACGACGTCGATGCCGCCGAGCTGGCGGACTGTCTCGCCGACGGCGCTGCGCACGGACGTGTCGTCCGCCACGTCGCACCGCAGCGGGAGGTGGTTCGCGCCGGCCCGCTCGGGGTTGAGGTCGAAGACGGCCACCCGCGCCCCGCGGCTCTCGAGGAGGTCCGCCGTGGCCGCGCCGATCCCCGATCCGCCGCCGGTCACAATCGCAACCAAGCCGTCGAATTCCTGATTCATGATGTCCTTCGCTCCCGTTCGCTTCCGTGGTTGTCTAAGGGCTGGACGGCGCCCCACGCGCCGACGTACTCCAGCAGGGCGCGGAGCCCGAACCGCCACGGGGGCAGCGTCTCCGTGGGCTGCACGACGTTCGACAGCGTGCCGAGGTGCGGGCTGGTGATCGAGACGCGGTCGCCGAACCTGTGTGTGAACCCCTGGCCAGGCACGTCCCTGTCCTGGGTCGGCGCGAAGAGCGTCCCGGTGTAGAGGACGAACCCATCAGGATACTGGTGGTGTCTCCCGGCCGCGGCCGAGATCAGACGCTCGAAGGACCGGCTAAGGCGACCCACGTGGTTCTCACCCTCGAGGAGGTATCCGTCCGCCCCCTCCACGCGGAGCCGGATGCGCTCGTCCCGGACGGTGTCGAGGGTGAACAACCCGTCGAAGAGCCGCACGAAGGGCCCCAACGCGCTGGAGGCGTTGTTGTCCTTCGCCATGCCCAGCAGCAGCGCGCTGCGGCCCTCGACGTCGCGCAGGTTCACATCGTTGCCGAGGGTGCAGCCCCGTACGCACCCGGCCGAGTCGACAACCAGTACGAGCTCAGGTTCGGGGTTGTTCCAGGCGGAGAACTCCGGGATCCCGATGTTCGCGCCGTACCCCACGGACGCGAGCACCGGCGCCTTGGTGAACACCTCTGGGTCGGGGCCCAGCCCGACCTCGAGGTACTGCGACCATAGACCCTGCGCGACGAGGACCTCCTTCATCCGCAGTGCCTGCTCGGAACCGGGCTCGATGTCGCCGACCGTGCTCCCGATGCTCGCCGAGACCGCAGACCGCACCTCGTCGGCCCGCGACGGATCGCCGGCGCACCGCTCCTCGATGACGCGCTCAACCATGCTGCCGGCGAACGTCACGCCGCACGCCTTGACGACCTGGAGGTCCACGGGGGCGAGCAGCCGTGCCCGGGACAGGTCGCCGTCGTCCGGCACGTCCAGCAGGTCCGCTAGCCCCCAGCGTCGGGTGCCCCGGCTATCTCGGACGCGGGCGACGACGTCCTCGTGCTCGAGCAACTCGGAGACGGTCGCCGCGACATCGAACAGGTCGTAGAGTTCGTCCCCGCGCACCATCACTGGCCGTGGACCCCCGCTCTCGGGGTCCCAGACCCGTCCGACGAGGACGGCCGTCCCGGGGTCCTCCGGCAGGATGTGTGCCGACTCGTTCATCGTTCTCCTCCGTCAGCTGTGCGTGGGGAGTCGACCCGCTCTTCGGCGACGTTCGTCCACCGGCCGTCCACTCTGCGCTGAATCCGCCAGGGGTTGGTCTCCTGTAACGCCGGGGACAACTGGGCGTCCGGGAACGACTGGTAGGCGACCGGCCGCATGAACCGGCGCACCGCCGCCGTGCCGACGGACGTCGTGCCCGGGGCTGTGGTCGCCGGAAAGGGGCCGCCGTGCTGCTGGGCGAAGCTGACCGTCACGCCCGTGGGCCAGTCG
The DNA here is from genome assembly GCF_054605595.1 of Georgenia sp. NCBI lineage: Bacteria > Bacillati > Actinomycetota > Actinomycetes > Allobogoriellales > Allobogoriellaceae > Georgenia > Georgenia sp. The sequence goes on from NZ_JBTSDU010000100.1 coordinate 3,461, forward strand.
TTCCAGAGCACCCGGCCCGCGCGCTCCTCGAGGATGTGGACGAGTTCGTCGGGGGACTCCCCCGGCTGGCCGTGCACGGTCGCCGTTAGTTGACCGGTGAGGAGCTCGGCCAGGTCGGTCAGGTTCTCCTCCGAGCCGTATGTGACCACCACGCTCGCCGGTCCAAACATCTCCTCCGCCAATACCTCAGGGCGTCGACGCACCTCGTCGGCCGTGACCGCGAGCACTGTGGGCGCCGGGGCTGCCCCGGCTTCGCCGGGGACGACCTTCTCCGCGCCGCCGGAGCCGGCGACGTGCTCGAGGGCGTGCTGGTAGCCCTGCGCTAGCCCCTCGGTGAGCATCGGGAACCGCGCCGCGCCAGCGACGGCCTCCTCGAGCGTGCGTCGCGCCTCGGCGTCGAGCGCCGGCACGAAAAGCAGCCCGGGCTTGGTACAGAACTGCCCCATGCCGAGGGTGAAGGACGAGGCGAAGCCGGTGAGGATGTCATCGCGACGCTCCGCCCAGGCGCGCTCGGTCACGAAGGCGGGGTTGACGCTCCCCAACTCGCCGTAGAACGGGATCGGCTCCGGGCGCGCGCTCGCGCGCTGGAGGAGCAGGCGGCCGACCCGGGTGGAGCCGGTGAAGCCGACCGCCTTGATAAGCGGGTGGTCGACTAGCGCCTCGCCGGCGCTGCGGCCGGTGACGATCGCGAACAGGCCGGCGGGTGCCGAGGTCTGGGCCAGCGCGTCGACGACAATCGCGGCGGTGCGGCGCCCCAGCGCCTCGTGCGCCTCGTGGACCTTGTGGACGACGGCGCAGCCCGCGGCGAGCCCGGAGGCCGAGTCGCCCCCGAGCACGCTGAAGGCGAACGGGAAGTTCGACGCCCCGAAAACGCCGATCGCGCCGAGCGGGACGTTCATGCGGCGGATGTCGGGGCGCGGCCCCATGGCCCAGGAGGGGTCGGCATGGTCGACGGTCGCGTCGAGCACCTGCCCGGTGAGGACCTCCTCGGCCAGGAGGCGCAACTGGAAGGTGGTCCGGAGTAGTTCGCCATTGAGGCGCGGCACCGGCAGGTGCGTCTCCTCCGCCGCGAGGGCCACGAGTTCCTTGGCGTGGGCGTCGAGGGCGGCCGCGACCGCCGCGAGCCACCCGGCCCGTTCCACAGGCGTGACGCCGCGGCTCGTCGTATAGGCGCCGTGGGCCGCACGGACAATCTCATCGAGTTGTCTGGCAGTGGTGCTCACGGCCGACGACCCGCCGCGTCGGTCACCGCGGCGCGGTCCCCGACCTCAACCCAGCCGGCGCCGCCGGGATACTCCCAGCGGTCGAGGGAGTCCTCAAGCATCTGCGCACCAGTTCCGGGCCGGGCGGGGGCAACGTACCGCCCCGACTCCACGGCCGCAGGCTCCACGAAGTGCTCGTGTAGGTGGTCGACGAACTCGACCGCGCGATCTTCCTGCGAGCCGCTCACCGCGGCGTAGTCGAAGAATGAGAAGTGCTGGACGAGCTCGCACAGCCCGACCCCGCCGGCGTGTGGGCACACCGGGACGCCGAACTTCGCCGCGAGCAGGACGTTCGCGATGTTCTCGTTGATGCCGGCCACGCGGGTGGCGTCGATCTGCATCACGTCGATCGCCTCCGCCTGGAGCAGCTGTTTGAACACGATGCGGTTGGCCACGGCCTCACCGGTCGCCACCTTCACCGGCGCGACGCCGCGGCGGATCTCGGCGTGCCCGAGCACGTCGTCGGTGCTGGTGGGCTCCTCGATCCACCACGGGTCGTAGTCGGAGAGCTCGCGGACCCAGTCGATCGCCTCCTGGACCTCCCAACGCTGGTTGGCGTCGATGGCGATGCGAATGTCCTCACCCACCGCCTCACGGGCGAGCCGCATCCGGCGACGGTCGTCGTCGAGGTCACCACCCACCTTGAGCTTGATCATACCGAAGCCGGCCTCGACCGCCTCCTTGCTCAAACGCACAAGCTTCTCATCGCTGTATCCCAGCCATCCCGGGGTGGTCGTGTATGCGGGGTAACCGGCCCGACGGAGCTCATCGATGCGCTCGGCTTTCCCCCGCTCGGCCCGGCGCAGCAGTTCGAGCGCCTCCTCAGGAATCAGCGCGTTGCGGATATGGGTGAAGTCGACGGCTCTGACCAGCTCCTCGGGCGACATCTCACTGAGGAGGAGCCACAGCGGCTTGCCCTCCCGGCGGGCGCGCAGGTCCCAGAGGCTGTTGACAAGCGCACCGCAGGCCATGTGCGAGACGCCCTTCTCCGGCCCGAGCCAGCGCAACTGCGAGTCGTGGACCAGGAGCTTGGAGGCGGCACCCAGGTCCTGGAGCAGCTCGTCGGTATCACGCCCCAGAAGGAGCCGGCCATAGCTCTCCATCGCGGCGACGACGATCTCATTGCCGCGGCCGCAGGTGAAGACCATGCCGTGGCCGCTCTCGCCGTCGGAGGTGGTGACGGTGACGTAGGCGGCCGAGTAATCGGGGTCGACGTTCACCGCGTCCGAGCCGTCCAACTCCAGCGAAGTGGGGAAGCGGATGTCCCGGACAAGGACAGATTCAATACGTGACATCAGAGCACTCTCTCGATAGGTCTAGAGGAAGCCGAGCAGGCCCGGCAGCCAGATACTTAAGGCGGGGATGAAGGTGACGAGCAGCAGAACGCCGACCATCGGGACGAAGAAGGGCAGGACACCTTTGATCACGTCGGCCACAGGCATGTGGGTGACACCCGAGAGCACGAAGAGGACGAGCCCCACCGGCGGGGTCAACAGGCCAATAAGCAGGTTGAAGATGACGATGGTGGCGAAGTGCAGCGGGTGGATGCCGAACGTCTCGGCCACCGGGGCCAGCACCGGCACGATGATGAGGATGGCCGCCGTGGGTTCTAGCAAGGCCCCGACAACGAACAGGAAGATGTTCACAAGGATCAGAAACATCACCGGGTCGTTCGTCAGCCCGAGCATGAAGTCGGCCGCCACCTGCGGGGCACGCTCGCGGGCGAGCACCCAGCCGAACAGAGCAGCGGCCGCGACGATGAGCAGGACCGACCCTGCGGTCTCGATCGTCTGGAGGAGCACGTCGTAGACCTTGCGCCAACTGATCTCGCGGTAAGCGAGCGCCAGGATGAAGATGTAGAGGACACCGGCGGCCGACGCCTCCGTGGGCGTCGCGACGCCCCCGAGGATCCCGCCGAGGATGACGACGGCGGCGCCGACCGCGGGCAGGGCCGCGAGCGCAGCCTTGCCGCGTACCGACCATCCCATCTTGTACTCGCGCAGATGGTCCTTCTTGCGCGTCTGCCACCAGACCATCGCAGCGAGGGTCGTGACGAGCAGCAGGGCCGGCACGATGCCCACGACGAACAGCGCACCGACGGACAGGCCTGCCGTGACGGCGTAGATGATCGCGGGGATGCTCGGCGGGATCATCGGCGCGATCAGGGACGAGGCACCCGTGATGCCGACGCTGAAGGCTGCCGGGTACCCGCGCTTGATCATCTGGGGCACCTGGACCCGGCCCATCGTCGCAGCGTCTGCGATGGCGGCGCCGCTCATCCACGAGAAGCCGAAACTCGTCGCGATGTTGACGTACCCCAGGCTCCCGCGAATGTGCCCGAGGAACGCGAGCGCGGCGGCATACACCCGGTCGGTGATGCCCGACGCGTTCGCCAGGTTCCCCAGCAGGATGAACATGGGGACGGCCAGCATCGGGAAGCTGTTGACCCCGGAGAGCGTCTGTTGGACGCCGATGCCGAGGGATGCGGTCGGGTCCGTTACGACGTAGATGAGTGCGGGAACGAGAAGGCTGAAGGCGACCGGGACACGGAGGAAGAGTAGAACCAGGAGGCCGACGAGCATGAGGACCAGAGTCATCAGAAGGCCTCCTTCTCGATGTTCTCCATCGCGCGCGGGACTTCCTCCGGGTGGCGGAGGTTGACGAAGAGGTTGGTCATGCCGTGGAGGAAGATCAGGCCGAAGCCGACTACGGCGGCGCCGTAGACGACCGTCATCGGAAGTCTCGTCGCCGGGGCCAGCAAGTTAGCGGCAGACTGCGCGATCCCGACGCCGGCGATCGCCATGGACGCAGCCGCGACCACGACGACCAGCAGGGCGAACGTGTCGACGAAGACCGTGCCTTGTCGGCCCAGCCGCGCCACGAGTATGTCCACCGTGATGTGCAGCCGACGCGACATCACGTAGCCCGCGCTGAGGAACGTCAGCCACACGAGCAAGAACCTCGCCAACTCCTCCGTCCAGCTCAACGGGTTGGAGAAGACATACCTGGTGACGACCTGGAGCATGATCACGACGAACATCGCGACGAGGAGCCCCGTGGCCAGAGAGCGCTCGAGGTTGATCAGCGCCCGGTAGAACCGGCTCCGCCGTTCCAGGTAGTCCGCACTGTCGGCGTGGGCGGGCAGCGCCGGTTCGGGTCCTGCGGGCGTCGTAGGGTCAGCCGTCACTTCTTGCCCTGGATCTCGAGGTAGAGGTCGCCCCACGGCACCTGGCTGGGCAACTGCTCACGTACGCGCTCGGCGAATGCCTCGCGGTCGACGTCCTCGTTCACGATGACGGTGCCGTCCTCCTTCCACCGCTCGATCGTGTCGACCTCCTGCTCCTGGATGCACGCTCGGGTCGCGTCGGCGCCCGCCTGCATGGCTTCGTCAAACCGGGACCGCTCGTCATCGGAGAGCGAGTCGAGGACCCCATCGTGGGTCACGATGTTCACGGCCTGCACCATGTGCGCGGTGAGGTTGATGTACTTCTGCACCTCGAAGAACTTCGAGGACTCGATCGTGGGGACCGGGTTCTCCTGGGCGTCCAGGGTGCCCTGCTGCAGCGCGGTGTAGACCTCGTCGAGCGCCATCGGAGTGGCCGTGCCCCCCATGGCCCCGATGTTCACCAGGTACAGCGGCGCGTCGGGTGTGCGGATCTTGATGCCCTGGAGGTCCTCCGGGGTGCTGATCGGGACGTTCGATGTCACCTGCCGGGTGCCGTAGTACCAGGTCGACATGACCTTGATCCCCGACTCCTCGTAGAGCCGGTCATAGATCTTGGCGATCGCGTCGCTCTGCACGGTCTCGGCGAACTGATCGACGTCCTCGAAGAGGTATGCACCGTCGAGGACTGCGGCGTCCTCGTACCAGACGCCGATGAACGACGGGCCGGCCACAGCGATGTCGATAGCGCCCGCAGCGATCTGCTCGAGCAACTCGGCCTCGCTGCCGAGCTGTGCCGAGGGGTAGCTCTCGATGTTGATGCCACTGCCGGCCAGGGACTCCTGGATGGCGGTTACGCCGCAGGTCTCTACGGGGTGCTGGGCGTCGTAGACGTGCGCGAACCTGAAGATCGTGTCGTCGGCGCCCGCCGTCGCGCCGGGGCCGACGGTGTCTACGTTCTCGCCGCCCGCACAGGATGCCAGGACGGTGGCGAGGGCGAGGCCGATGCCGCCGGCAAGAGTCGTGCGGCGAATGCGGGTGGTGCGCGGGGATGTTAGACGAATGGCCATGACGGGTTCTCCTTTGAACGTCGCGGAACGGGGGGTGTGGATCACTCGGGGGCGGGCAGGGTGAGGGGGTCGGGCAGGTTGAGCCCGAGGGATCGGGCGAGCTCGTTGAGCAGGTCGACGGTAGTCGGGGCAAGGGGGACGCGGTCCTGGTGGCGGTCGGCGGAGGCACGCTCGACGTCGCCGGGGGCGAGGGCGGAGCCGCCGGGCGTCGCAGAACCACGGACCTTCTCCTGCAACCGTGCCACCCGGCGCTCGGTGTGCTCCCGCCCCGTGAAGACGTCGGCGTCGAGGGCGATGAGGAGGTGCCCAGTGTTCATCCGCGAGGCGCGGTTGACCCAAATGTCCTCGGTCTCGTAGGCGAAGGCTGCGTTGGTGAGGGATGCCGAGAACGCCTCCAGCAGGACCGACAGGCCGGATCCCTTGACACCGCCGAACGGCAGGAGCGCCCCGTCGAGCGCGGAGGCGGGGTCGACGGTGGGCCGGCCCTCGGAGTCGACGGCCCACCCGGCCGGGATCTCCCGGCCCTCGTTCCGGGCGGCAACGACCCTGCCGTACGCGCCGTTGCTGGTCGCCATGTCGAGGGTCAGCGGCGCGGGACCGGCGCTCGGGGCCGCCATGGTGAGCGGGTTCGTCCCGAGAACCTTCTCCGATCCGCCGAAGGGGGCGACGGTGGGGCCGGTGGTCGAGCTGAGAATGCCCACCATGCCCTCGGCCACGAGGCGGTCCGTCCAGTAGGCGCCCGCCCCGTAGTGGGTGCTGTTCTGGACGGAGACCGCGCCGATCCCGCACGTCCGGGCCAGCGACAGGACCCGGTCGACCGCCGCCGACATGGCCACCTGACCGAGCGCACCGTCCGCGTCGAGCACGGCGACGCCGGTTGAGCCAGCGGGCCAAGACATCGCGGGCACCGGGTTGATGCCGCCGGCGCGGATCGCGTCGACGTAGAGAGGCAGGCGCAGCAGGCCGTGGGAGTGGACGCCCCGGCGGTCCGCGGTCACGAGCGACTCGGCGGTTAGCCGGGCGTCCGTCTGCGGTACCTCGACCGCCACCAGGGCGGCGGCGGCGAAGTCGGTCAGAGTTTCTGGTGCGAAAGACTTCGCATCGGTCATGACACTCCTTCGTGTCCTATAGGGATCGGGTTGAGGGTATAGGACTCGAAGGAGGTTCGCAAGGCTCGACGCAAGGGACCTCGGACCCGGCCCGCTCGATCTGCGCCGCCCCGAGCCCGGGCAGGATCGACGTGACCGATCAGCACCACCCAAGGGGGCCGTGGCCCGCTCCGCCGCCGAGCTCCTCGTCAATCAGCTGGTCGTCCTCGGCGTGCTCCGGATATGCAGCATCCTCGGGACTCGCTAAACCTCAAGATCGACGCGGTCCGGCGCACCGCCGGTATCGACTCGGTCCACGTCCGCTACCAGGAGGCCGCCACCGTCGCCGCGCCGCCGAGGCGGAGGTCACCGGCCGGCTGACCGTGTGCGCGTACTCGTGCGGGCCGGGTAACCCCACCTCATCAACGGCCTCCACAACGCGAACCGCGCGGATCCAGGTGCTGGCGATCGCCTCGCAGATCCCGAGCACGCAGATCGGCACGACCCTCTTCTCCACCGGCAAGCAGGTCCCGCCCCCCAATTCGGCACGCCCTTACCGCCCCCGGCGACGCCGTGCTCACGCTGGCGGGCGTCGTCACGGACGAGGAAGTCCCCGACGGCGACGCCCAGATCCTCGTCCCGGGTGTCTGTCCCACCACCCGGGCCGCTCCCAAACTCGACGGTGTCGCCGCGCACGCCGACACCGTCAACGGCGCCAGCAAGGGCACGCCCTCCGTAGTCGCGGGCGCCAGTGTCACCGCGAGAGGTCCTCGAACTGGCCGACATCCCCGCCGCGCCAGCGGGCCACTCGCTGTGTGGGAAGGAGATCATCCACTACGAGAACCTCGTCGACGTCGGCATGTCGGGCCTGCTCAGCCACGGCGTCCGTCTGGGCGCGAGGACAAAGCCGACCTCCTGGTCCTTCTAGGGACCAGCTCCCCGTGCGACTCCATTCTGCCCGCGGACGTGCCGACCGCTAGGGTCGCTTCGATACTTCGGATGTTCGCTCATCCGACAGGGTGTAATGACGAAGAGGGGCGCACATGCGACTGGCAAGGCTCGGAGCGGCGGGAGAAGAGGTGCCCGTCCTGCTCGACAGGGACCGGGTGCTCGACCTGCGATCGATCACGACCGACATCGACGGCGCGTTCCTGGAGCGTGGCATCGAGCAGGCGCGCGCTGCGGCAGCCGAAGGCAGACTGCCCGAAATCGACCCAACCGGCATGCGCGTCGGCGCCCCCATCGCGCGCCCCGGCGCAGTGATCTGCATCGGCATGAACTACGCGGCGCACGCGATGGAGTCGGGCAGCGAGCCCCCCACCCAGCCCGTTATCTTCCTCAAGCACCCGAACACCGTTGTCGGCCCGCACGACGATGTGCCGCTCGCACCACATGCGGAGAAGATGGACTGGGAGGTCGAGCTCGCGATCGTCATCGGGCGCACCGCCTGGAACCTCACGTCGCGGGAGGAGGCACTCGCGTGCATCGCCGGCGCCACCGTTGCCGACGACCTCTCCGAGCGTGCCTGGCAGCTCGAGGTCTCCGGCGGCCAGTGGTCGAAAGGCAAGTGCGCGCCTGGCTCCACACCCATCGGACCGGAACTCGTGACCGTGGATATGCTCGCCCTGGGTGCTCTGCACCTCACGAGCCGGGTGAACGGCGAGCCGCGCCAGGACTCCTCAACCGCCGACCTCATCTTCGACGTCGCGACGATCGTCCAGGATCTCAGTCGCTACATGCGCCTCGACCCGGGTGATCTCGTGCTCACCGGCACCCCGGAGGGAGTCGCTCTCTCGGGGCGTTTCCCGTACCTAACGGACGGCGACGTCGTGGAGGTGGAGATCGAAGGCCTCGGCGTGCAGCGCCACCGCATGGTCGCAGAGGTCGCAGAGGTCGCAGTGTGAGTTATCAGCCGGCGAAGGCAGGCCGCAGCGCGGCCCAGCGCTCGGCCCGGCAGTAGACCGGGATGACGTCGCGCGGGACCTGGCGCTCGACCGTCTGGCTGCCGTCGTGCCGGTCACCGGTCCACACGTCGACCCACTGACCGGCAGGCAGGAACGTGCTCCAGGTCGCGACGGCCGGTTGCGTAACCGGGTGGACGAGCAGGTCGTCACCCAGCAGGAA
>NZ_JBTSDU010000101.1:0-11935 GCF_054605595.1 Georgenia sp.
CGATGAGGGGCTCGTCCCGCGGGAGGCGGGGGCACCCGTCCAGGCTCTCCCGGTTCTGGCCGAGCCGGAGCCGCGCACCATCGAGCGGGCTGCGGCCCGGGCCCACCTGATCGACGCCGCGGGCCCGGTGTTCACTCCGACGGCCCGGGTCCCTCTGGCGGGGCTGTTGCTCGCCCTGCCCGGCCTGGGCGCCACGGGCCTGCTCTCCTGCGCCGATGACGTCTACGGCAGCCTTCCGCCAGGGTTCTACGGGCTGGACACGATGCTGCTGGAGGGAGTCTTCCGGGCCCTGGCCGGCCAGCCCCGGGTCGAGGGGGCGGGCCGGTTCGCCCCGGCCGACCTGGGCCGGGTGCTCGGGATGGACCGGGCCCCGGAGGTCAAGACCATCCGCCGCAAGATCGCCCAGCTCGCCGCCCAGAACAGGGCCGGGGACCTCCTCGCGGCTATGGCCGCCCACCACCTGCACCGCCCCGACACCACCGCCGGCGACGGTGCCGGCGGTGACGACGGAGTCGGGCTGGTCCTGTACGTCGATGGGCACGTGCGTGCCTACCAGGGCACGAAGAAGATCGCCAAGACCCACCTGTCCCGGCTGCGGTTCCCCGCCCCCGCGACCGTGGAGACCTGGGTCAGTGACGCCGCCGGGGATCCGGTCCTGGTCGTGATGGCCCAGCCAGGTGCGTCACTCGCGATGGAGCTACGCGCCCTGCTGCCCGAGCTGCGCAGGGCGGTCGGGGACGAGCGGCGGGTCCTGGTCGGGTTCGACCGCGGCGGGTGGTCCCCGGCTCTGTTCGCCCACATGCACCAGGCGGGGTTCGACGTGCTGACCTGGCGCAAGGGCCCCGCCCAGGACCTACCGGTCGAGGAGTTCACCGAGGCGGTGTTCGTGGACGAGACGGGGCGGCAGCACACCTGGATCCTCGCGGACACGATGGTCGACCTGCCCGTCACGGGCGGCGGGCAGTTCACGCTCCGGCAGGTCACCCGCCTGGACACCACGAAGGACCCGGCGAAACAGGTCCACGTGCTCACGACCCGCACCGACCTGACGGCCGGGGAGGTGATGTACCGGATGGGTTCGCGGTGGCGCCAGGAGAACTACTTCCGCTACGCCCGCCTGCACCTGGGCCTGGACTCCCACGACTCCTACACGGCCACCGCCGACGACCCCGACCGCACTGTCCCCAACCCGGCCAAGCGCCGCGCCCACCAGGTCGTCCAGAACACCTACGCCAGGCTCGAGCGGGAGAAGGCCCGCGCCGAGGCCGCCCTGCTCGCCGCCCGTACCCCAGGCCCGGGCCAACACGAGGTCACCATCACCAACCCGGCCCACAACGCCCTGACCGCCTCCTGGCACACCGCCGAGGACGACCTCGCCGCCGCCCGTGCCGAGCACACCGGTGTTCCGGCCCGGGTCCGCCTGGGTGACCTCGCCCCCGGCCAGCAGGTCCTAGACACCGAGACCAAACTGATCCACCACGCCATCAAGATCGCCGCGTTCAACACCATCACCGCGATCGCCCGCGACATCCGCATCAACACCGGCTACGCCCGCGCCGACCAGGAAGCCTTCACCCTGACCCGCCAGGCCCTGACCAGCTCCGGGGACATCCTCCCCGACCCGAGCGCCGCCACCCTGACGATCCGCCTCGACCCCCTCCCCACCGCCCGGGAGACCACCGCGATCGCCCAGCTCTGCCAACACCTCACCGCCACCGCCACGACCTACCCCGGCACCGACCTCACCCTGCGCTATCAGATCAAGAACCAGGCCTGACCCCACACAAACTTTCACCACATGTCAGGAGTCCTGACGTCGACAACGACACACTCAAGCGGATCATGGCCGACCCCAAGGCGATGGCTGCGATCATGAACATCGAGGGCTTCCGCGCGCTTGGATCCGACATCTTCGAGACCGTCATCAATAAGAGCGAGAAGGTCAAGGCCACCAAGAAGGAGAAGGGCGACGACGTCACGCTCAAGGAGAAGAAGGAACTCACTGAGGAGGAGAAGGAGTACAAGTCGAAGCGGAAGCAGATCCAGGAGAAGTTGATCAAGTTTGCCACCCGGATTCCCTCGTTCATGTACCTCACCGATTTCCGTGAAAACACCCTTAAGGACGTCATCACCAAACTAGAGCCCGACCTGTTCAAGGTCGTCACGGGCCTGACTGTTGACGACTTCAACCTGCTTGTCTCACTCAACGTCTTCAACAGCGCGCACATGAACCAGGCCGTCTTCGCGTTCCGCCGTTATGAGGACGCGTCCTTGTCGTATACCGGGATCGAGAGCCACGAGGGCTCAACTCACTACGGCCTGTACGACACCGTGATCGCGAAAGAAGCGTGATCGAGGGGAGTGGGCATCGCTCGCATTCTCGGTCTTCGCACTCGTGCTCAGCGCTATCGCTATCGGTTGGCAGATCGGCGGCCACGTTCCTACCTGACAGCGTCCGCAGGTCGACGTCACCGGCATGAACTCGTGCCGGGGCTGGCGGGACCTGGCCTCCAGTCCGGTCAGGGAAGGTACTCCGGTGAATCCAGTGGATGTCGGGGCTCGCTGCTAGCGTCGGGGTGGCGATTCGGGAAAGGACCGAGTAATGGAACTCTTGTACGTGGTTGAGCTCGAGGTGCGGCCACGGGATGGCTCCGACTTGACGCCTGCAGATGCACGTGACCGGGTCAAGGGCCACCTTGCCGAGTGGCTCAGCTTCGAGCACTCGCCGGCACTTGAGCCTGACGCCTTCTCCGCCGACGGCAGTGCCACCCTCGTCAGTAAGCGGGAAGACAGGAGTGACAGTCGCGTTTCTTGGTCTAACGAAGGCACTCACGATGTAAGCGCACTAATCGTCACGGTGAGGACCGAGATCACGCGAAGCGGTCGTGCGGACTTCATCTGCATGGTCACCGTGTTCACTGAAGATGGCAGGACAGTCGTACGGCTTGAATTGGGCCGGGAGTCCCTGGATGGTGTCTTGGCGCCGGTGGGCATCGACTTCTTCAGGCGGCCGTACCTACTCGCCCTGCTTCTCCGGGATCGCGAACTTCAGTGCTGGTCCGGACCGAGCAACGTCGACGGCCGATTCAACTGGGTCAACCCACAACAGGCCGACTTCGTGTGGGAGGCGCTCTCAGCGGAAGGGCGTCTGCTACCGATCCTTCTCGTCGACGGGAGCGACGAGAAGGGTGAACGGCTCGCCCACAAGGCGGCGGGTGAACTTGCGGGACTCGCCCCGGTCCTAGCGGTCGATGCTCGGTCACAGCGCCTACTCGCTGACCGGCTGGACGAAATCGAGGCACCCATTCCGCGGGCCGGCGCACGCCTCGTCTGGCCGGACCTGTCGCTCCGGCATCCGGTATTCACAGCTGATCAGGCACAGTTCGCGCCGGGCCGGCTCCTGCGGATGTTGAGTTCTGTCTCCGTGACGGTTCGCGGCGTAAACCAACTCCTCCGCAGGGCGGAGGTTGCACAGCGAACTGAGCGCAACAGACAGATCGCCGCCGACCTCGCAGCCGCCAAGTCGCAGGGGGACCTCTCCAGGGAGCTTGAAGCGCAGACCCGAGTCATCGAGGAACTGCAGCAGGAAGTCGATCAGTACGGCTCGTGGTTTAGGCAAGTCGAAGAAGAACGGGACAGCTACAAGGCACAGGCGGCACAAGCCGCCTACTGGAGGCAAGAGGCCCAGCGTGCTCGCCAGTCCAGCGGACTGCGGGTGACTGATTGGGCAGAAGCACCGGATCTAGACTCGGCCGACCTTGCCGACCTGACATCATTCCTGGAGAAGCAGGGCCAAGGAGCTATCGTATTCACCCGTGACGCGCACCAGTCTTGGAAGCGCGACGACTATCCGCATATCGACGCTATGCGCGATGCGCTGATCGCCTTGACGAAGGCAGCCATCGAGTACAGGCGTCTTGGATGCCAGTTGGGCATGCTCCCGGACGACTGGTTCAGGCAGGAGTGGGAGCTCACGCTGGCGTCAACGGACAAGTACATGAGCAAGAACAGGCTCGACCGATTCACTTTCGACGGCAAGACCTACAGTCGCGAGCCCCACCTCAAGCTGGGCGACCACACATCTCCGAACGAGGTTGGCCGTGTGTACTTCGCGATGGATTCCGAGGATGAGCGCTTCATCGTGGACCACGTAGGTCTCAAGCTCTATGGCCTGTGAAGGTCGTCTTAATGGTCGGCCAACTTGCTGACTGAGTCGCGGAGGGCGTCCTCTCCGGCGCGGACGTAGTGGTTGAGGACCGTCGTGAGCTTGTCGCCGAGGTACTGGGCTACGACCTCCCACGGCTCACCGAGCTCGTCGTGGAACCACCTCGTTGCGGCGTGGTGGCGGAGGTTGCGGTAGACGATGGTGCGGGGCCAGGCGTTGTGGGGGTCGTTCTCGTCGACCCAGGCGCGGACGCGGTGCCAGCGGTCGTTGTGCAGTTCGGGCTTGACCGGCAGGCCGGTGACGGTGTCGATGAACAACCAGAGCTCGTCCTCGGGTGGGACGGGGTAGTTCCACCATGCGAGGTTCTTGTCCTTCTCCTGCGTCGCCAGTGACGCTCGACGTTGCCGTTCGGTTTCCTGCGCGTTGACGACCTGCTGGAGCGAGGCGCCGGCGGGAAGTCCGAGCACTTCCTTGACTCGCGGCAGAAGTTCCTCTCGCATCAGGGACTTCGGCAGCGGCACCTCGTGGAGGGTGTGGTTCTTCACCGGGCCACGGAACCCGGCCTGGCCGCGCGGGGTGATCCAGGAGCCGTTCACGTGGACGTAGCCGCGGTCGAAGAAGACGTCGATCGCGCGGAGCGCGTTCTGCTCACCGAGCCGAAGGCCGCCGAAGCCGGCCACGCGGATCTTGGTGCCAAGCAGGGGAAGGCGGGTCATCTGCGGGTCCGTGCCGTCGGGCCCGCACAGCTCGTCGGCCGCAGCCGCCATCGCCTTCACCTGGCGAGTCTCCGGGCGCAGGCGCGGGTCGACGTACTGCGCCGTCGCTCCGTGCAACACGTTGGCTCGCCCGATCTCCAAGCCGTCCAGCGGGTCGATGCTGCGGTCAAGCCAGCCCAAGCGCCACGCGAGTTTGCGCATCGCGGAGAGCTGGCCGCGCAGGTCCTCGCGGCCACGTTGGGAGAAGAGCGTCTTCGACCCCTTCTCCATCACCTTGCGGCTGTGCTCGACCCGCCACTTCGTCACCGGTACGTCGCCGACGGTGGGGAGGATGTGTGCGTTGAGCCGCGAGATGCGCTGCTCCATCGTCCGGGGCTGTTTGCCCCGGTCGATGCTGTCCTTGAGGTACTCCTCGCCGAGCATGCGGATCGTGCGCGATGCCCGGACGTCGGCGCCGACCGGCATCGCTTGCTCGGTGTCGAGCGCGGCCTCGGCCTGGGCGAAGATCTTGCGCGCTTCCTCTTCAGACGCGGCACGGCGGAGCACCCTCTTCCACGGTTCACCTTCGCCGTCCGGCGCCCGGAAGTAGACCTGGTACTTGTTGCTGCCCGAGCCGGGGGCGTAGAGCCGCACCCGCCACGGCCGCGAGCTGCCGCCGAGCGTGCGCGGCTTGCCCTGAGCCAGCAGCTTCGGTTGAGAGCGTGTGGCCACGAGACCGCCTCCTAGGCTGGTGACACCGGGCCCCGCAGGGCGGCCCGTTGCAGATCCATCGTGCATCACTCTCGTGCATCACACAAGAGAAAGTGATGCACGTGCCACTCGTCAGGAGTCACAGGAATGGCCAACCGCCTCGCATCGGCAACGAGTCCGTATTTGCTCCAACATGCCGACAATCCAGTGGATTGGTGGGAGTGGGGCCCGGCAGCCTTTGCCGAGGCGAGGCGCCGTGATGCACCAGTTCTGCTGTCCGTCGGGTACGCCGCCTGCCACTGGTGCCACGTGATGGCGCATGAGTCCTTCGAGGACGACGCCGTCGCGGCGGTGGTCAACGCGGGCTTCGTGCCCGTGAAGGTGGACCGGGAGGAACGGCCGGACGTCGACGCCGTCTACATGCGCGCCACCACCGCCATGACCGGCCAGGGCGGTTGGCCGATGACCTGTTTCCTCGCACCGGACGGCGAGCCGTTCTTCTGCGGCACGTACTTCCCGCGCGCGCAGTTCCTCTCGCTGCTGGCCGGGGTCACCGAGGCCTGGCGGGACCGGCGCGAGGAGATCCGCGCCTCGAGCGGGCGGATCACCGCGTTCCTCGCCGCTGACGTCGCGGCGGGCCGCCCCACCGCGCTCGACGCCGCCGCACTCGACCACGCGGCCGGGCGCCTCGCACAGGGCTTCGACCCCGTCCACGGCGGCTTCGGCCACGCACCGAAGTTCCCGCCGTCGATGGTGCTCGAGTTCCTGCTGCGCCACCACGCCCGAACCGGCGAGCAGGCATCGCTCGAGATGGTCGACAAGACGTGCGAGGCCATGGCCCGCGGCGGCGTCTACGACCAGCTCGCGGGCGGGTTCGCCCGGTACTCCGTCGACGCCGCATGGGTGGTCCCCCACTTCGAGAAGATGCTCTACGACAACGCCCAGTTGCTGCGGGTCTACCTGCACCTCTACCGGGCTCACGGCTCCGCGCTCGCCGAGCGCGTGGCGCGGGAGACGGCGGACTTCCTGTTGCGCGACCTCGCCACCCCCGAGGGGGCGTTCGCTTCCTCTCTCGACGCCGACGCCGTCGGCATCGAGGGGCTCACCTACGCGTGGACGCGGGCCCAGCTCATCGAGGTCCTCGGACCCGACGACGGCGCCCGGGCTGCCGCGCTCCTCGCCGTCACCGCCGAGGGCACGTTCGAGCACGGCAGCTCCACGCTCCAGCTCCTCACCGATCCCGACGACGGCGCCTGGTGGGCGCGGACCCGCGCCACCCTGCTCGCGGCACGAGCCGCGCGGCCGCAGCCGGGGCGCGACGACAAGGTCGTCACCTCCTGGAACGGGCTGGCGATCGCCGCCCTGGCGGAGGCCGGTGCGCTGCTCGGCGTGGATCGCTACGTCGCGGCCGCCCGCGCCTGCGCCGAGCACGTCGTCGGCACGCACCTGGTGGACGGCCGGCTGCGGCGGGTCTCGCGTGACGGTGCCGTCGGGCCCGCCGACGGCGTCGCGGACGACCACGGGAACCTCGCCGAGGGGTTGCTCGCCCTGCACCAGGCCACCGGCGAGGTCCGCTGGCTCACCACGGCGGGTGAGCTGCTCGACGTCGCGCTGGCGCACTTCGCCGACGGGGCGGGCGGGTTCTTCGACGTCGCCGATGATGCCGAACGGCTCGTGGCGCGGCCGCGGACCGGTGGCGACAACGCCGAGCCGTCCGGGCAGTCGGCGCTGGCCGGAGCACTGGTCACCTTCGCCGCCCTCACCGGGTCGACGCGCCACCGCGCGGACGCCGACGCCGCCCTCGCCGCGGCGGGCGAGCTCGCCCGCTCCGAGCCCCGGTTCGCCGGGTGGGTCCTGGCGGTGGCCGAGGCGGCGGTGGCGGGACCGGTGCAGGTAGCCGTGGTGGGGCCGCCGGGTCCCGAGGTCGCCCTGGCGGCCAGGGGCCGAGGCCGCCGTCCGACTGTCGATGACGAGGGAGGGGCAGCTCCCCAGGTCGACGCCACCGCCCGTCTCGTGGCGGTGGCCCGGGCCGGTACGTCCCCGGGACTGGTCCTCGCCGTCGGTCGGCCCGACGAGCCCGGTGTGCCGCTGCTGGCCGAGCGTCCCCTGGTCGACGGCCGAGCGGCGGCGTACGTGTGCCGCGGCTTCGTGTGCGAGATGCCGGTGACGTCGCCGGAGCAGCTCCGGGCGATGCTCACGCGCCGATGATCACCGGCCCCGGCCGGTCGCGCGATGACCATCCGTCGCAGCCTGGTCACTCCGGGTCGGTCAGTTCCTTGAGCAGGCGCATGACATGGGCGTCGATCTGGTCGCGGATGCGCCGAGCCTCCTCCGACGAGGCGTCTGCCGGGTCGACGATCTCCCAGTCCTCGTACCGCTTGCCCGGGTAGATCGGGCACGCATCCCCACAGCCCATGGTGATCACGACGTCGGCGGCCCGGACGACGTCGTCCGTCAGCGGCTTGGGGAACTCCCGGCCGAGGTCGATGCCGAGCTCGGCCATCGCGTCGACCGCGGCCGGGTGCACGTGCTCGCTCGGCATCGAGCCCGCCGACCGGACGTGGACGCGGCCGGCGGCATGGTGGTCGAGCAGCGCGGCGGCCATCTGCGAGCGGCCCGCGTTCTGGATGCACACGAACAGCACCTCGGGCACGTCGTGCGGGTGTCGCCCCCGGGACTGCGCGAGGGCGGTGAGCCGGTCCGCGGCGAACTTGGCGGTCAGGGACGGCAGGTGCGGTGTCACCCGTGCGGTCCGGGCCAGCGCCGTGTACGACTCGAACACGTACCGCTCGACGGTCTCGGCCGCGAAGACGCCGCTGAACCGGACGGCGAGCTCCTCGGCGATCCCCTTGAGGATGTGGTCCGAGCTGAGCAGCCCCGGCAACTCCTTGGTGTTCATCGTTCCTCCGGATGGCGGTGCGGTGCCTAGCGGTGGGGGCCGAGCTCGGCCAGGAACCCCTCCTTCGTCTTCGCGCCGACGAGGGAGGCGACCAGCTCACCACCTCGGTAGTGATGGAAGGTCGGGATGGAGACGACGCCGTACCTCACGACGCTCTCCGGGATCAGGCGTTCGCGGGGATGAGGCCGGCGATGAGCGCCTCGACGCGGCCCTTGATCTCGTCGCGCACCGGCCGGACGCCCTCGACGCTCTTGCCCGCCGGGTCCTCCAGCTCCCAGTCCTCGTAGCGCTTGCCGGGGAAGATCGGGCACGCGTCACCGCAACCCATGGTGATGACCACGTCGGACTCCTTCACGGCCTCGGTGGTCAGCACCTTGGGCTGCTCGGCGGCGATGTCGATGCCGACCTCGGCCATGGCCTCGACGGCGGAGGGGTTCACCTGGTCCGCCGGGGCCGACCCGGCGGAGCGGACCTCGATGGCGCCACCGGCGAGGTGGGCCAGCCAGGCGGCGGCCATCTGGGAACGGCCGGCGTTGTGGACACAGACGAACAGCACGCTGGGGCGGTCGGACATGGGTCTCCTCGGAGGTCAGCGGGCCGTGGCGGGTGCCATGGCCCAGGCGGGACGGGTGAGCGGGGCCAGGCGGGGGGCAAGGTCTGCGACCCGACGGCCGAGCTCGTCGAGGGCGCGCTCGAAGGCGTCGGGGGTGGCGGCCGGCAGCGGGTCGGGAACGGACCAGTGCAGGTCGACCTCGATGTCGAGCTCCTCGTGAGCGCGGTCGCACACCGTGACGACGAGGTCGCCGCGGCGGTGGATCTCGTTGACGTGGCGGGGCTCGATCAGCGGGAGCTCGAGGGCGTGCCGGCGGGCGACGTCGAGCGCCCCCGGCGCGATGCGCCGACCCGGGTGCGTACCGGCCGACGCAGCGGGGATGTCGCTGGCCCGCCGCCACAAGGCCGCCCCGAGGTGCGAGCGCGCGGAGTTGGCGGTGCACACGAACAGCACTCGGGGTACCTGCCGGGTTCGCGGGGTGGCCAGCCCGTCCAGCGCACCGGGCACGAGCCGGACGTAGGTGCGGCGCCCATCTCCCTCCGAGCGGGTGCGGACCACGAAGCCGGCCTGCTCGAGGACCTTGAGGTGGTGGGCCAGCAGGTTCGACGGGGCGCCGACGACCTCGGCGAGCTCCGACGGGGAAGCGTCGCCCAGGGTGAGGGCGTCCACGATCCGCAGCCGGGCTGCGTCGGCCAGGGCCGCGTGCAGGGCCACCCGGCGCTGCAGCTCCTCACTTCGCTCAGCACTCATTGTCTCAATGTTTGCTGAGGTACCTCGGTATGTCAAGGACCGCTGCCTGACGAGTTCGGCGGGCGTACTGGTGCAGCTCACTCGTCGCGGGCGGGCTGACACGGACAACCTCTGCCGGGTGCCGGACACGCCTACGGAGCACACACTGGCACCGTGCGCACAGTCGGCGTCGAGGAGGAGCTGCTTCTTGTCGACCGCGTGAGCGGGCGGGCGCTGCCGGCCGCTCACCAGGTGCTCAACCGGGCCGGCACAGAGGGCGCCACCCAGGATGCGGTCGGTCTGCTGGACAAAGAACTCCAGCAGCAGCAGGTCGAGACGCACACGGCGCCGCACACCGAGCTGGACCGCCTCGGCGAGGATCTCCGAACCGGGCGGCGCACCGCCATCGCCGCGGCCGGCCGGGCCGGGGCGCAGGTCGCGGCTCTGGCCACCTGTCCGCTCCCGGTGGTCCCGCGCGCGATGGACACCCTCCGCTACCGCACGATGGTCGAACGGTTCGGGCTGACGGCCAGGGAGAACCTCACGTGTGGATGCCACGTACACGTCTCCGTCGCCTCCCACGAGGAGGCGGTCGGCGTGCTCGACCACATCAGGTCCTGGCTGCCCGTACTGATCGCACTGAGCGCCAACTCACCGTTCTGGCAGGGCCGCGACACCTCCTACGCGAGTTTCCGCATCCAGGCCCAGGCGCGGTGGCCCTCGGCAGGCCCCACCGAGATCTTCGGCTCGGCCCAGGCGTACGACTCCCGGATCGCGGCCCTGCTCGCGAGCGAGACACTGCTCGACGCGGGCATGTTCTACTTCGACGCCCGCGCCTCGCACCACCACCCCACGGTGGAGATCCGCGTGGCCGACGTGTGCCAGGACGTCGCGGACGCGGTCGTCGCCGCCGGGCTCTGCCGGGCGCTCGTCACGACCGCGGCCCAGGAGTGGGGTGCCGGCGAGGCACCCACTCCCATCCCTGTGGACCTCCTGCGGATGGCGGACTGGCAGGCCTCGCGCGCGGGCATCGGCGGCAGGTTGCTCGACCCGCGCACCGGGCGGCCACGTCCCGCGGGACAGGTCGTGGCGACGCTGGTCGAACACGTGCGGCCGGCGCTGCGCGCGTGCGGGGACGAGGCGGTGGTGGAGGCCGGCGTCGAGCTGGTGCTCACCCGCGGCAACGGTGCCGACCGCCAGCGAGCGGTGCTCGAGCGTACCGGCCGGCTGGCCGCCGTGGTCGCCGATGCGGTGCGCGTGACGGCCGGCGAGGAGAGTTGACAACCGGCGAGGAGACGTGACGGCCGGCGAGGAGACATGAGGTCGTCCGCCCCCCGCACATGACGTCTTCCGCGAGGACTGTGGTGAGGATTTGCTGGTCATACACCAGCAGATCCTCACCACAGTGGGGAGCGGGAGGGGCGGCTAGGTCGACGAACCGTCACCCTCTGCGCGGTGCTTGCGCGCGGAGCGCTCGGCGGTGACGCCGGACGCTCCGGTGACCCCCGGGCCGGCGTACGCCGCGTCGAGGACGTCGCGGTTCGGTTCCGGGTGGTCCATGGCGGAGACTTCGGGGTGGTGCAGGTCGAATGCCGGCCGCTCGGAGCGGATCCGCGGCAACGAGGTGAAGTTGTACCGCGGGACCGGCGAGGCGGTCGCCCACTCCAGAGAGTTGCCGAAACCCCACGGGTCGTCCACGAACACCGTGCGCGGCCCGCGCTGGGTCTTGTAGACGTTGTACAGGAACGGCAGCGTCGACAAGCCGAGGATGAACGCCCCCACCGTGGAGATCTGGTTGTAGAGCTGGAAGCCGTCCTCGGGCAGGTAGTCCGCGTAGCGACGCGGCGCGCCCTGCACGCCCAGCCAGTGCTGGACCAGGAACGTGGTGTGGAAGCCGATGAACAGCAACCAGAAGTTCAGTTTGCCGAGCCGCTCGTCGAGCATGCGACCGGTCCACTTGGGCCACCAGAAGTAGAAGCCCGAGTACATCGCGAACACCACCGTGCCGAAGACGACGTAGTGGAAGTGGGCCACGACGAAGTAGGTGTCCTGCACCTGGAAGTTCATGGCCGGGCTGGACAGGATGACGCCGGTCAGCCCACCGAACAGGAACGTCACCATGAAGCCCAGGCTGAAGAGCATGGGGGTCTCGAAGGTGATCTTCCCGCGCCACATCGTGCCGA